>JBKBTW010000001.1:0-38050 GCA_046291245.1 Pseudobdellovibrio sp.
TATACAGGTAATACTTACAGGATCATTTTACGACGTTTTAAACCAAGGTACGTCTTTTGCTTTTAAATAAACTTGAGGTAATATATGATAAGTAAAAAACAAATTTTTTTTGCAGGCTTAGCAACTCCCTTTATTTTTAACTCATTGGTTATGGCAAATACTTCTCCAAGTAATAACAGCCAGCAAACTAACAAAGATACCGAAAAAACAGCTTCGTCTAATGATGAGGAAATGAGTAAACTCGAAGAAGTTGCTAAATCCGCATGGAGCCGCATAGGTAAAGAGCTAGATCGTGCGAAAATAAGATTAAAATATAACACCCCTACTTTAGGACTCGCCAATGGTTTTGATTTAAGCGCAGGAGCCAAAGTGCAATCTGTTCCATCTATTGCCGGAAAGTACTCTGGTGTCGATGTCTGGGAGATAAAAGCCAATATATACCCTCAATTGTTTGGCCTTAAGGACCTACCATTTTCAGCTTCCGCTGAAGCGTCACGCCAAGTTACATACATTCAGCAATTTAATACACGTAAAGAGTCATTAATTAGATTGCCTTACGACCCCATTACTAAAATTCCTTTTAAATCAGAAGATTTTTTCAAAAAAGAATTTAATAAAGCCACTCAAAAAGAAGAATATAAAATAAAAGTAGGAGATTTTATTGGATTTAGAGCTCCTTTGACTTTATCTGTAGGTAAAGATTTTTTTACTAAAGAAGCTTTGAAATATCTAAAACTTACTGGTGCATACACTTTTATTCTTAATAACGAATTTGATGTTCACGTATTTAGAATGTCTGAAAATTTAGTGCGAATAAAAATTTTGGCTATTTATGACAAAGGCCATAACTTAAAAGTAGGCACAAGCGTATTTGGCTTAGACGGTACTAATGAACTTATAGCTAAAGCTATTATCGACGATGAAATCTTTAAAATTCAAACTGGTCGTGTAGAGTCTACATTACAAATTGCTGATTTTGTTTTCAATCTAAACTCTCAAGAATCTCGAAACATGTATGATAAACTTGTAGGCCATAGAATGAAAATTTTTGATGCTAAGGCCTTCTCTGAACAACTTAAGCACACGCTTCCCTACACTAATAAAAATGAAAGATTTGCTGATATCATTGCTGACTTAGAGGCTGTAAATGATATGAACAATGCAGATCGGACTAAAAATTTATCTGATAAAAGAGTTATCAAGATTTTGTCTGCTAAAAATAGAAATAGATCTAAATATCGTGGTTTGTCTATAGATGTTCTTGATATAGTTAAATTAGAAGGTGGCCGTACGAGGTCAGACTCTAAAATTGCAATTAAGCTAGATGATAACCATGTTCAAAATTATCAATTAACTAGCATCAAAAAGAATTTTGAATATGAATGGTTTTGGTTATGGGGAACTAAAAAACAGTTCACTAATAGTATATTATTAAAAATAGATAAAAATGATCACACATCTGAATTAGCTGGGACTCAGATGAATTACACTCTGGAAAGTAACTCTATTAAAGCTAAAGATTTTTTGGCCTTAAAAAAAGAAATTGAAGAAACATACCCGCAGGAGATTTTAAATCAACTTAAATTCCCTAATTGGGATTTTAAAAATGGTGGTGTAAAAAATCTTTATTTTCAACAGGATATTTTCATCTCTAAAGATATTTTTAAATTTGGGATTAACGTATCAAAGCAACAAATTAAAGATGAAATCATGACCATTTTAAAAAATCAGGTCAGGATTAAAGCGCAACCAACTAATAATGGTGGTTATCAATTAGGAGCTGATCGAAATGGAGCACCTCGATCTTTTCAGGTGGCAGACTATGGAATAGCTTTTGATTATGATGCAACTATTATCGCCAACACCCTTGGTGATATTTTAAATGGAACAGAAGATGCTGGCCTTAAATATCAAAAACTAAAAAACATGATGGCTGAAATTCCTCTTTATAACGAAATCAGCTCTTTACTTCTAATGAGACTTATCCCTAAAGATCAGCTCAAAGACGTCGTGATTGCGCGATTAGCTTTTTCTGGCAGTAAAGTCGATAGCATGATTTCACAGTATCCAAGTTTAACTGAGTACAACAAAACCGTACTTGTTCGTGATATCATGTCTCAAAATGACTTTATTTTAGATAGATCTTATAATTTAAGAACTTACATTAAAGAAGATGGATCTATTTACACTCTCGAAGAAATTTTACCAAAAAGTGAATTAAAATAATTAAAACAATAATCACCTCAAATGGTTTATACTTATCGTATAAGCCCTTTTTTTATCAAATTGGTACACATTTTGTCTCAATAAAAATCATTTTTACTTAATTCTAAATATAATCAAATTTAAAACTTATTATCTACTTTGGCTATACCGATAAAATACATAAGCTTAACAGGCTTAACTATTTCGGAGGCTATATGAGTTCAGTTTATGACGGCAATCTTTTATATCAATTTTTAGTCAATACACCTGAAGGTGCTTTAAAAAAAATGTTAATTAATGGTGCATTTACAGATGTACATTTTAATATGTTGATGAAGTTTTCTAGATCGGGCACTGAAAATGATTTCTGTGAGCATTTTTATAATGGAACTTTTCCAAAATTAAAATACAATGCTAAAGAGATAGTATTAAAAGAAAAATTTTGGGAGATTTGCACTCAAGCATTAAATCAGCATGGACTATTATCACCAGCTCAAAAACAAGCAGCTTAAATTTGATGTTTTAATACCTTTTCTTAAGTTTGAGAGCGAGCTTGTGCGCGAGTTAGCTCTCAAAAATATTAAAATATTTTTAAAAACTGATAAAATATTCTTAGTTGAGCCTATTCAAAGTAAAAATGTTATTTGGGCACAGGATCACTGGCCTGATTGTGGTGCTTCTGACATTAACACTGATCTGGTTAAGCATTTAAAGACCATTCCTTACATAGGCTATTATCATAAAACTGAAAATAATAGGAAGGCTGAATATATGCTTTCCAAACTAAAAACAATACCTCAAAAAAGAATCAAATATTCATCTTTAAAGAAGTTTAATTTTAAATTTTACATTTGGACAACCTACCAAGATATTGTCATTTATTGTTTGAATCCTAAATCAACTTATCCTGCCGGATGGCATGAGTTTGAAGAAGATAAAGATTTCCCCCCAAATCGAGCTTATCTAAAATTATGGGAAGTCTTTACCCTTCATGATATAAAAATATCGAGAGATGATGAAGCTATAGAGATAGGAGCTAGCCCTGGAGGATGGAGCTGGGTACTCAGTCAAAAATGCAAAAAAGTGCACACTTTTGATCGAGCAGAGTTAGCTCCTCAAATAAAAAAAATAAAAAATATAGAACATCATATTGGGGATGCTTTTAAAATTGATCCTAAACAATACAAAAACTGCACATGGTTTTTTTCCGATTTGATTTGCAGCCCTGAAAAAATTTTAGAAACCATCCAGTTTTGGCTAGATCATAGTCCAGTGAAAAATTTTGTTTGCACTGTTAAGTTTAAAGGCGAGTGCAATTTCGAAGTTATTGATAAATTGCTTAAAATACCAGATTCTATAGTAGTAAAGCTCTACCAAAATAAACATGAAGTAACGTGGATTAAACAACAGAGGTAGTTTTGAGTACGAAAAATCAAAATGATAAAAATACTGTTTCTAGTTTTTATAATCCAGTCGATGAACAAGCTTATCGAAAGCTTTTAACTCATTTAAAAGAAAAAAACCTTGAAGTTATTTTTAAAATTTTTGATATCTATGGAAAATCTAATTTTGTTAATATCGAAAACACTGATTTAGCTATATTTAAAAAATTTCCTTATTCATATGAAAAAACCTCTATTTTCTGTTTTTTCAAAGAAGATGAAACATTTTACTTTTTTAGGTCACACATAATCTCATCGGATCAATATTATATAATCAAATATCCTGAAAAAATTTATAAAGTTCAAAGACGAGATGACTATCGTTTTAGCATTCCAGCTTATCTTGATTATGATGCTAAAATAATTGAGCATCCTGATTTATCCTGCAAGCTTATCAACATTAGCTTAGGTGGATGCCGTATCATCGCCAGCACTCAAGAAGAAATAAAAATCAATATTGAATCTGATGTTAGTATATTTATTAGACTTTTGGAGTTTGGCGGTATAACTCTGCCCGCGACAGTAGTCTTCTCTCAATACAAATCGGAAGAGCAAGAACAAATTTTTGGATTAAAATTTAAATCCTTGGAGTCTGAGCAAATTTCACAACTCCACAACACATTGATTCACGTAGATCGCATAGCACGTAAAAAAGAATAGCATTCATTACAGTTTATTTTTTTGTTTTTGATATTCATTGTACTTGTCTGTGTAATCTTTCATCTGAGCATTGAAATCATCTGTGCGCTCTTTGATGTAATCGTCAAAATCTTTTCTTTTTTGTCTGTAGTCAATTTCGAAAGAATCTCTTTTATCTTTTAATTGTGATAAAAATTCTTTTCTTTTGTTTTCTACTTCCAAGTAAAGATCTTTTTGTCTGGCAGGTGTAGTTTTTAAGAATTTGATTGCAGAGCGCTCTTCATCCAATTCTTTAAAAAAAATATCTCTTTGCTTTTTTTCATCTTTGTTAAAGTCCTGTCTCACTTTACTCATATCTGAGTTGAAGGTATTGCGTTTTCTCATCAAAAGCTGACTAAACTTTGTTCTGATGTCTGATGGAGACTTCGTATAACCATTCATCCAATCTTGATAAAGAGCTTGTTCATCATTTTTAATGCGCACGTCTTCGGGAATATCCTGCCTAAGCTTCTCTAACTGTTCGCGATCACTCGCTAAATTGTAACGTTCATTTTGCCTTATAGCTTTTTCGGAATTCACACCATCAGCGCTGTTCGCACCTGGATTATCAGCTCCTCTGATTGAATAGACCTGGCAAGAAAACATCCATATGACTGTACTTAAGAATAGAATTATTTTTGTATGTCGCATATAAACATTCTTATAAATCTTAAGCTGTGTGACAATATGTTTTAACATAAAATTATACCTATGATTATAGGGTCACATTTTGGCAAACATAAACCTGATTGGAATTTTTTCTTAGAAAAGCAAAGGCTTCTTAAAGATAAATACGGGCTTACTATTAAGTTCGCCTTCATTAATTTTATCGTTCAAGCGGTGCTCTTATTTCCAATCCTATATTGGTCACTACAAAATTATGCCTTTTTTGAACAACACGTTCCAGCTATGTATAAACTCAAATACTATATAACTAATGAAAAAATGTGGATTGTGTTTCTATATATTGTAACGCTATTTACTTCATCGCTCGTGAACTTTAGCTTACTTTTACGTGCACTTAATCATAGTTTTTTGAATCAGCAAAAACTATTTGAGCAAAGTACACAGTTACATATTTTACATTCTAGCGAAAGCGCGCCTTCGCCTGACGCAACTGCTGATCAACATCACGCTTCTTGATCGTTTCTCGTTTATCATGAAGTTTTTTACCTTTAGCTAAGCCGATTTCTAGCTTTACACGTCCATCTTTAAAATAAATTTTTAAAGGCACACACGTAAGACCTTTTTCTCTTAGCGAACCGTTTATTGTGTCTAATTCTTTGCGGTTAAGTAATAACTTACGCAAACGCTCAGGTTGATGATTGTTGTAACTGCTCGCTCTGTACTCGGCTATATGTGCATTTTGAAGAAAAGCTTCATCTCTGATGAACGCAATGTACGAATCTTTAAACTGAATTTGTTTTGCACGCAAAGATTTAACCTCACTTCCGGTTAAAACCAAGCCAGCCTCAAATGTTTCCGTTATGAAGTAATCAAACCTTGCTTGCTTGTTTTCTTGAATAATAAGTATGCCCATTTAGTTATCCTTATATAGATTGAAATATAAATCTTTTAGCTGACTTATATTCAACTCTTCAGCGCGAACTTTATCAGATAAATTATTTTTACTAATCCAATCAAAAAAAACTGCGTGTTGCGAACTCTCTAAATTTGATTTTAAGATTCTTCGACGCTGTTTGAAACAATTTTTAATAAAATGTAAATATTGCTGTTTGTTCTTAACTGCACTTTCACGTTTTTTAAACCTCAAAACTCGACTTGCTACTCTTGGAGCAGGATTGAAATCCCTTGGGCCCGCTTCCGTGACCATATCAATCTCCCAGAACTCTTGAGCAATAACTGTTAACAAACCGTAATCTTCTGTTTTTGCTTTAGCCCTAATTCGTTGAGCGACTTCTTTTTGAAACATAAGGACCATAGCCCGACACTGATCTTTATCTAGACTCCGGTCAATGACAATTGATGACGAAATTTGATACGGTAAGTTACTCACCAGCACATCATAATCAAGTTTGCCCCAATCAATTTGTAGAGCATCACCTTCTATAACTGGCATATCTTGAGATAACCAAAACTTGACTAAACTGTTATCCAATTCTATGAGCTGATAAGAACCATAAGCGGCCTTAAGGATATCAGTTAAAGCCCCAAGACCTGGGCCAATTTCAAGCAACTTTTGAGGTTGCTCGTTTTCAACCGCTTTAATGATACGATCAATCACAACATCTGAAACCAAAAAATTCTGCCCCAATGACTTTTTGGTGTAATGAGATAACTCCGCCATTCTTTTTTCCAAGCGATCTTTAGCAGATAACATCATAATGTTTCTCTCAGTTTAATTTTAAAATCTTGTTCATACGAACTCGATGAGGGACCTAACTCAACTTGAGATTTAAGACCTTTATTCAACTGAAGTATTCCAGCATAACCAATCATAGCAGCATTGTCTGTACAGTAACGAAGTGGTGGCACAACAACATTAAATCCTTTTTGTTTCAGCTCATCGACCTTTTCACGAAGGCGCGAATTTGCACTCACGCCACCTGTAATCACTATTTTGTTAGTTTTAAATAATTTTGCCGCTAAAGTGACTTTAGCTATGAGCGTTTCCACAACTGCCTCTTGAAATGAAGCACACAAATGACTTCGCTCATTGGCAATTTCCTCTTGAGACATTTTTGATAATAATCTATGAGCTGAAGACTTCAATCCGCTGAAGCTCATCATCAAATTTTTTTCATGAATCAGGCTTCGAGGAAAATCATACTTAGAACGATCTCCATCTTTTGATGCTCGATCTACTAAAACTCCGCCCGGGTAACCAAGACCAATCATTTTAGCAAATTTATCAAATGCCTCACCGGCTGCATCATCTTTTGTTGCACCAACTATCGTGTACTGACCTGCGGACTCAACCCAATAAAGACTTGAATGCCCACCACTTACAGCCAAAGCCACATAGGGATAAGAAAATCCATCAGGCGGACTATGCTCTTGATCTTTTAAAAATGGCGCTAATAAATGCCCCTCTAAATGATTGACGCCAATAAAAGGTTTATTATATGCCTGTGATAAAGCATTTACAGTCATTAATCCAACAATCAGCGACCCTATTAAACCAGGTCTATTCGTTACCGCAAACCCGTCAATATCTTGAATATTTAAGCCTGCTTTTTTGAGTGTTTCTTCTATGAGTGGCAATAAAGCAAGAGTGTGATTACGACTTGCAATTTCAGGAACAACACCACCGTAAGGAGCATGTTGCAAGTCTTGGCTTGCAGAGCATTGAGCAAGGACAAATCCTTGATCACTGACGACAGCGACAGATGTGTCGTCACAACTTGTCTCTACAGAGAGAACTTTTTGAAACATGAATTCCTTATTTTTTGGATTTACTAATTTTTTGTTTAGCCTTTTTACCAAACTCAGTCTTGGCGTACTGAGCAGCCACTTCTTCATAAAAAGAATAGGCCTCATCTTTTAACCCAAGAGCCTCAAAACACAAGCCTATTTTATATTTTGCTTCAGGGATAAGCTTGGATTTAGTTTTACTATGAGAATCCACATATTTTTGATACTCGAGAATAGCACTTTTATAATCTTTTTTAGCAAAAAACTCTTGTGCAACATCGAAACTATTTTTAGCAGGCTCCTCTTTTTTAGCTGTGCTCGTTGAAGATGCATGGGCCGCTGTTTTATCGGAAGACGAGTTTTTACTTGAAGATTGATTTTGTATATTTTGATCAGATGACTTCACGCTTGCTTCTTGCTCTAACTTAGCGATCTGAGCTTCCATTTTTACAAGAGTTTCTTGTAAAATTTGAACTTTTTGAGTGTCCGTATTTTCTTGTTTTTCTTTTTGGAGCTGCATTAATTGATTCTCTAAAACCTCAATACGGCCATTTAAGTTACGGATTAACTCATCTCTCTCATCTACTCTAGCTACTGATTCCGAAGGTTCTAAAGAGTTTTGTTTTTGATTTTCAGCTTGTTTTTTGGAGTAAACTTGCGATTGATAACTTTCTCCCAAATCAGATCTCGTCTTCAAACAAGATGACATGAGAAGCGTAAGACAGATTGCAGGTAAAATAGATTTTATCATAATACATCTCCATTTTTTTGTCTGATAAGACGAGAGGAATTTTCTGCTTTTTCCGCTGCTTGTTTAGCATTTAAAAAAAACATTCGAGCTTCTTCATATTCACGCTCTTTATATAAAATTCGCGCACGGCGATAATACTCTTCAGCTTGATGCCAATAACCAGGAGAGTACCGAGCAGCTTGAACAGCCTTAGCTGAATCTAGAGCAACTTTAGCTAAAGTGTATTCATCATTTGGAGGGGGTGCAGTAACGCACCCCGCTATTAAAAATCCAAACATAAAAATACATAGTATTAAACCTATGATTTTTTTTAACATCAGAAACTTTAATCTCTCAATTATTGAACTGGTACAAAATTAACGCGACGATTTTTAGCCATCGCCTCTTCTGTCTCAGCATTTACGAGTGGTTTTTCTTTACCAAAACTTACTATCGTCAAACGAGAAGATGATAATCCATTTGCCGTCATGATTTGTCTTACAGCGTTAGCTCTTCTTTCACCTAAAGCTAAGTTATACTCACTTGAACCACGAGCATCTGTATGACCTTCAATTGTCATTTTGTATTGGCTATTTTTCTTCATCCATTCAATATTGCCGACTAATTTTTCTTTTTCAGATGCTGATAGTGTCGAAGAGTCAAAATCAAAAAACACAGTTTGTAAGCCTGCAATTGATCCGCTATCACTGCCAGTTGCATTTAAATTAACTGGAGAATTATCATAGCTCTCTGATCCACCATTAGCTGTCGTTTCTGTTCTAACTGAGTCAGAACCTGAGTTTGCATCTTTTTTTCTAAAAAGAGAGCAACCGGAAACTAAGGCTAATACCACTGTTACTAATAATATCTTCTTCATAAACACTCCTTGTGTGATGTTATATCTGACGTGTTGGCAAGTAACCTTACATCAAAATCTATACCCTAATAATTTAGACGATTGTAAAATGTTGTCAAACCCCGATTGTCATTGAACAATCAACTATGAGCAAAATTTATAATCATTTTCATATCTTTATAATCATTTCTATTTTTTTCTTTACTCAATTTTCAAATGCCCAACGTATTGGAGACAGTCGAAGCCCATGGCAAACCACGAAAACTGCACATTTTGAAATTTTTCATTCCGCTGAGCAGCAAGACTTAGGTCTGTATTATGCTAAAATAGCCGAACGAGCCTATGCTGATGTTACATCCATATTCACAATCGCACCTAAAGAAAAAATTATTGTTATAATCAATGACTCGACAGACTTATCTAACGGCTTTGCTACATTAATCCCTTATCCTTACATTATGATTTACCCAGTCCAAGTGGGAAAAGACGAAACACTCTCCGAAGCTGGCGAATGGGCCCATGAGTTATTTACCCACGAACTTACCCACATTTTTCAGCTTTACCCGGCTGAAGGTGTTTATCAATACATCAAACCTATTTTTGGTACGGTTGTAGCTCCAAATCTATTTATGCCACTTTGGTGGAAAGAAGGCATGGCCGTTGAGATGGAAACTCGACTTTCACACAATGGTCGCACACGTTCGGCGTTTCAAGATGCAAGCATTCGAGCCCTTGTTGCCGAGGACCAACTTTTTAAATACACAATTTCAGAGGCAAATGAATCCCTACCCACTTGGCCCTACGGGAGCAGACCCTATTTGTTTGGATCTCTACTTATGAGTCAAATAACCTACAAAGGTGGAACAAATGCTTTAAAAGAACTCACGAATCATCAAGCCCATCGCGCACCTTACTGGATTGAATGGCCTCACGAAAAGTTATTTGGCTATCCTTACCAAACTCAGTATTTAGAAGCTCTGCATCGCTATCAAGACAATGCCACATCACAAATAAAGCAAATTTCTACTCAACCCATTACACAAGTTAATACACCAATAGACAGAAATTTGATTTCAGCAAGATACCCTCGCTACAATAAACAAACTAAAATCCTTGCACTTATAGGCATGGATAAAAAAAATAAGAAAATATTATTTTATACTAAAAATTCAGACTCTTCATGGAGCAGATTAAAACTCAATAAAAACCCTACAGACGAAGTTTCATCTTTTGAATTTCATCCACATGAAAACAAAATTATTTACGCCAAAGCTGATGCGTTTAACTCAAAGAAATTTTTATCAGACCTTTACATTTACGATATATCCTTGGATAAAAGCACACGCATCACCCGTGGAGAAAGAGCGCGCAATCCCTTGTGGACTTCCGATGGTAATTATATTTATTACGTTTCAACTTTTTCAGGAAAAACACAACTTAAACGTTGGAATGTTAAAAATGAAACTTCAGAATTCTTTTACGAAACTCCATTCAACAATCGAATTCATGATATTAGCTTGATTGACGATCAAAACATTTTAGTGTCCATCAAGGATGAACGCGGACAAATTGCAAACTCAACATACAGTATATCCAATCGCACATTGAGCCAGTCTCCATTATCTGAAAAAAATCAAGAGCAACATATAAAAATTAGAAATAATATTTTTTACTACACTTCACTTAAAAATGGTGTTTCTAATATTTATAAAAAGGAACCCTCATCTACTCCAACTCCAATAACTAATTTCATAACCGGAGCCTTAGAGTTTGATGTTAACTCTGATGACAGTACACTTATCACAAGTGTATTCACAAAAGATGGCTCACAAGTTTATGAGGTAACTCCTCGTAAATTTGAAAACTTGCCCAAAGTTACAAATAAAATTAATTCTCAGTACACTGAATATACACCGAACAAATCATCTGATGATTCTTTCACAACAGAAGAGTCTCAAAGTCTTAAATATCTATACCCACATTACTGGATTCCATTTATCTCTACGTCAACTGGCCAACAAGGCATTTTGCTGCAAGCGATGACCAGCGGGCAAGATCCACTTCTCATTCATCGATACAACGCAACCCTTGGCTACGATACGTATCTTAAAAAATTAGATTACTCTTTTGATTACACAAATTCATATTTCCCGTGGCCCGTGACACTCGCCTCATATAAAAGTTCTCAACCTGTAGGCGGCGATCTCTACACGGTCGATCGACAATTAAATTTAATAGGTATCTCTCCTGATGTATTTCCAATTTCTTCAAAAATGAACTTAATGTTTGGTTTGCAAAGCTCTCAAGTAGAATCTTTAAACCTAGACACTCAACATGAGGGATTTTTTCTCTCCGCATCTTACCAAAACTTGAAACAAACAATTTTTAACATCTACCCCTACTCTGGAATAGCAGCCTCTTTGCGCGCTGAAACGAATAAAACAAAAAATCAGGATTTGCCTGCGCGCTACGGCAACTATGAGCAAGTTATAGGGTCGATCTCACTTTACGCTTCAGATTGGCTTCCTGATAATCACAGCATCATGCTCAAAGCGAATTTTTTGCATACATTTCAAAATGTATCGACAAGATTTGGTTCGAGCAGCTCACCGTTTCCGACATTTTCAGACAATGTATTGCCTGAATTCGTTTTAAGAGGATACAGTTTAGGGCAATTTTATGGGTCTCGTATTTCTACTTTGAACACTGAATATAGATTTCCTGTAACCACCTTGAATAAAGGTTCAGGCACTGATCCTTACTTTTTTAAACGTATCAATGGCGCTATTATAGCGGATGGATTGGTTGTAAAAGGCGGAGCATTTGATAAAAATAATAATCTCCATGCCGAATCTATGCAAAATAGCTTTTGGAGCGTCGGAGCAGAAGGTCGTCTTGAAACAACTTTAGGCTACATGCTACCTGTAAACTTTATAATTGGATATTATATGCCTCTTTCACCACAATATGCAGAATCAAGCCAATTAGCTCTTAGTTTACAAATTGGGGGTTTTAACCGTTGACAAGGTCTAGTGTGTCCTTGAAAAATGGAGGTGGAGCGTGTGGATATGGAAATAGATAGAAATTCAACACAAAACACTTGGATCAGAGAATTAGTCTCAGCAGATGAGCAATTAGAAAAATCTGTTATGATTGACATGAATCTAGGGTTAGACACTCAAAGAATCCTCGTCAACGAATCTATCCAGTTCTTATTGAAACTTAAACATGAATTTGCCGAAGCAGCAGCCTCTTTTAACGAGTTAAAACCTTCTGTTTTAGGTCGAATCAAAGTTTATGGCATTGCTAAGACACATGCTGATTTTATGCTATTCCGTAATGGCTATAAAATGATTTTTTCTATAAAATCTGCTGGTGTAATCAGCATGAGATTTCATTATGTAGGAAACATGGCTATCCCCCAACCCAATTCTAAAGAGCAAGTCACAATTGTTATGGATGAGGAGTTGTTTGAAGCTAAATGGGGCGCTTTCGAAGAAGTACTTTGGTTTTACAAAGGGCAACCATTTAAGTCAGCATATCTTGTTAGACATTACTTAACTTTATTCATCAAAGATAGCGCACGCTAATCTCTTATTTGGTATCACTTAAAAATATTCAATTTAAGCCTATGAGGCACTTCATACAAATCTAAGAAAATTGCGTTTGCAAAGTGTGTAAAGTTTCTGGTATTTCAAGAACATTAGGTTCGAAATATCCCCGAACTTATTTGTCTAATCCAATTTAAACCCTTCTTATGGTTGGTAAACGGATTGCTTTTGTAGATACATAAACAACTCATAATTTTCAACCAAACGAAGGGACGTTTATGAAATTAACAAATGCGGCACTCTTATTCGCACTTGCCGGTGGCACATTCGCCAGCTGTGCATCACACCCAAACAAAGTAGAAATCGCAGCGACGGCAGATCCTACTCAAGAAATTTCAGCTCTTGAACAAGACTTACAACTCGCAGAAAAGAATCAAATTCCTGTCTTAGCGCCTTATAACTACGAAAAAAGCGTAGACATGCTTAAAGATGCTAAGAAACTTAGAGAAAAAAATGATTCAGGCCAAGCTGTTCTTGATAAAGTTGGTTACTCCCGAGCTTACTTAAACTTAAGTAATCAAAGTTTAGCTCGCGCAGAAAAATCTATTCCAGCGATTGTAGAAGCACGTAAAGATGCTTTAAATGCAGGGGCTGCTACCGTCTTAAAAAAAGAACTCGCTAAAGCTGATGATGATTTAAAAGATTATACAAAAAGCGCTGATAAAAAAAATCGTGATGTAAAAATAGACTCAGACGATCGTGATAAAATTCACAGAGCTTATTTAGATGTAGAACTTAAAACAATCAAAACAACTTACCTAGGTAAGGCTAAAGCTACTTTGGAAGCGGCCAAAGAACAAAAAGCGGAAAAATACAGTCCTAAAACTTATAAAGAAACCGTTGATAAAATTACGGCAGCAGAAAGAATCATCGAAACAGATCGTCATAGTTTAGCGACTATTACTGCAGCATCAAATGAAGCTACAGCAGCGGCTGACAAGCTCATAAATGTAAATAATATCGCTCGCGATTCAAAAAAACAAACACCTGAAGAAATTGCATTACGCATGTATGCACAAAATAATGCTCTAGCTACAACAACCACAAATCTAGAAGAAAAAGAACAAGCTTTACAATCTACAAATGATAAGCTTGTAGATAAAAATCACCAACTAGCGGTGGCTTTAACTAAAGAACGTAAATCAGCAGAGTTTGATAGAATTTTTGCCGATGCTAGAAAAGCTTTTAAACCACATGAAGCAGATGTTTTACGCGATGGCGATAAATTGATTATTCGTTTAAAAGCACTTCAATTTAAATCAGGTGACGCTAATTTGTCCGCCCCTTCCTTTGCTTTATTAAATCGTGTTAAAGAAGTCGTCGCTCAATCGAATACTCAGGATGTCATTGTAGAAGGTCATACTGATGGTACGGGTTCAAAAGATGTGAATCAAAAAATTTCTGAAAAACGTGCAGAAACAGTTTCGAGTTATTTAATAAATGAAGGTGTCATCGAAAAAGATCAAATTAAAACTGAAGGCTTTGGATTTGATCGCCCAATTGCGACAAATAAAACCAAAGAAGGACGCGCTGAAAACCGCCGAGTTGATGTTATTATTACTCCAGAAGCCTTAACAGAAGTCAGATAATTGAAGCGTCATTTAAATAATTCTGGTAGTTAAAGAGAAAAAAAGGAAGTGATTCATCATCACTTCCTTTTTTTATTTAAAAAACAATCTAAGTTTTTTTAATTTTTTGGACAGTCATAAGCCAATTTAATTTTATGACCAACTGGTACAGCTGGCGTGAAAATTAAACTGTTGTTCTCGATGCGAGTTGAAACTCCACCCATTGACGGCGTAATAGTGACATCGACCACACCTACTGGAGTACACTCCAAAGGAATTGATCCTAAAGTTGTTACGATTCTATCTTTAAAGTATTTAAGATTCGTTGAGTAATCGTTTTCACAAATGCTTGTCGACACTCCATTTGTTAACTGCGATAACTCATGATACTTATAACCATAGTGACTCTTAGATTTTCCACCCTCTTGTTGATCTTGCTTCGACATACATGATGTATCACCCGGCTTAACAATGATCGAGTTTACTGTAAAGCGTTTATTCATACCAAATTTTTGTTTTACTTTATTGATATAACTTTGTGGTAAATCATCAGTTTCAAGAGGCTTTAACTCTCCTGGGTAGAAAACTTGAGACGCATCACCACCCACAGAACGCTCATCTTCGTCCGAAATAATGATTACGGCTAAAGACGCCTCATTTCTGTAACAAGTATTCGATGTCGCGTACTCAGCATGCCAATAAGCTGCTTTTATCGCTCTTTCGTCATCGGTACCTTCCCAACCTGCACCAATAGACTCAATCGTGTTCTTAAAGATTGAATTCGGATCTGTTGCTCCAGCTTTTAAAATCCATCTTGGTGAACCTAAATATCCTGTCCATGGAGCCGATGCACCCCAATGGTAAACACCGCTAATTGGTACTGCACGCGTTACAGTTGTACACATTTGCCAATCAATATTTGATGACGACAAATCTGTTACAAAACCTTGAAGTCTGTTCGCTAACTTACGATTATCTTCTAACATTGATTTCGAATCATCCACGACAAGTAAAAGATCTACAGCATTATCAGTAATTTTAACTGTTTTCTCTAGAGTTACGCGTCTGTTCAGGTTTTCATCCCGACCTACAGTTAACTGTAATGGAGACGGTATCACATAAGAATTGTAGCCAGATTGACTAGCTGTTAAATAAACATAATACGTACCAATGCCTAACGACAAGAAATCTGGAGTAGAGCTTGATCCGCTTAAACTCGGAACTGTAACTGTTTGACCATTACGATAAACAGTCCATGTGTGTTGTGCTGAAGATGGATTACAATTTGAAATTAACGGTGTATTTCCGCTATTAGCTGTTATCGTTACAGCTGTAGATCCAGTGCCTGATCCAAAACGAGGGCTACAGTTAACGTTTAATGCCGGAGTCTCATTTTTATCAACTGTGATACTTAATGGGTTAGTCGTGCTCCATGTTGTGTATCCATTTTTAGTTGCTGTTAAATACACTAAATACGTACCAGATCCCAAATTTAAGAAGTCTGGATTTGAACTGGCTCCATTTAAATCCGCAACAGGAATTGTTTGACCGTTCCGAGTTACACTCCACGCATAGTTGACCGCAGATGGATTACAGTTAGCTTCCACTAATGGTTTTAAAGATGAATTTGTTATAGTGATCGTCGTTGCCGAACCATTCACTTTAGGACTACAAGCTATAGAAGGTAAAGGTACAGGCGTTGCTGCATTGACCTTAACAGTTAAAGGAGTTGAACTCTGCCAATGCGCTGATCCCGTTGCTGTAGCATATAAATTAATTTTGTATGTTCCTGCGCCTGCTTTTTTAAAGTCTGGAGTTGAAGACTCACCACTTAATCCCGATGGTAAGGTAGCCATAGTCATGCCATCTTTAGTCACAATCCATTGATACATACCAGCTTTAGGGTTGCAATTAGCTGTTAAAGTTGGATTACTATCTGTTGAATTAACAACAACACTAGTTTGATTGGAGTTGAGTTTAGGATCACACGTTAACGAATTACCCGTACCCTCACCTGGAACGATAAATTCTAAAGGAGTTTTACCTTCATAGGGCAACAACACACCATTGGGGTCACGAGCATTGAGCGTCACATAATATGTACCCCGCCCTAAACCACGAAAATCCACACCTGTAGGATTAGCGCCCGACAAACCAGGAATAGCTGTATTAACAACAGAAGAGTCTGGTCTTTTAACAACCCACTCATAAGTTAAACCAGAGTAATCACATTGAGATAATATATTAGGAGCACCGGTAGATGTGTATGTATACGTTGTTGCATTTGGTGAGATACGTGGGTTACACGCAATACGCTTAGCTCCACCAGTGTCTGTTCCACCATTTCCATCGGTATCAACCTGAATTGTGTCGGACTTAGAAAATTTAACAGGCGCACACGAAAACAGAGTCAAAATTGTTATCGCAGTTAACAAATACTTCATAATTATACAGCTCCCCTATATTTCTCATGTTAAAACATTTTTTGTCTTATAGTAATACGTCTTAAGTCTGGAATATGCTTTTTTCATCTAAGCTAGTCCAGAACTGAGTTTAAGCGACTTGTGATGTCCTATTTGGAGACATAAACTATATATACGCAGTATATTGAGATTATATATACGCAGTATATTGAGATTATATATGAATTGAACTGTTAAGGAGAAAAAATGAATATCTGGTTATTACTATTAACATTTTTTAACATAGTTTTACTGGCTGGACTTTCGTTTAGTCTCTTTTTAAGAATCAAAGAAAAGCAAGAAGATCAACGGATAACAAAAGGATTACAGCTTTTACAAAATAAAATCTCTATACTTGAAGACCTCTCTGACAAAACAGATGAACAAGTTCATAAATTAGTTCACTTAATCGATCAAAAAACAATCGAGATCAGGAACACACTTAATCAAGCTGATGAAATGTCTGCAAAAATAAAACACGCTATTGATAATGGAATTGAAACATCTAAAAAAATAATAGAACAAGCCCACGCCAACAGTGACGTTCAAAACAGCCAAAAAACCATAAATTATGTCACAGCAGCAAAAATGGCCCATCAAGGACACACACTAGATGAAATTTCAGCTCATGTTGATTTGAGCCCTGCTGAAATTCAAATGATTATTAAAGTGAATAGAGATAATTTACAATTTGCAGAAGATCAACTTCCGGAGTGGATGAAACTTGCACCACAAAGCACTAAAAGCACCCAGCAAACAGAAATTGATCAATTTGCAGCTGCTTTAAACCAACAAAACTCTCAATTCTCAAGTAGTAAACTCAATACGACTTTAACTAAATCAGCGTTTGACTCTGTTCGACATGACTTAACAGCTCAAAACTCTTTAACAGAGAGTTTTAAAAAAACAATTCAAACAGTACCTCAGAGCTTTAGTGACACTGAAGAAGTTTCTACTCATTCGCTAAAAAACCAAACTAAAACTATCAAGCCTTTTGAGTTTAAACGCATTACGGCAGCTCGTTAATTGAATTAGAACTAAAACTTAAACTGAACGGCAGAAAATAAAAAGCTGCTCACGATAATGCTAGCAGCTATTTACTAATAAAATTTTTAGACTAATGTTTACTGTAAATCTTTTGTTATTAAATTCTGTAAACGATCCATAGCTTCACTGAAACGCTCAGCTTCTATGGCAAAACTTAATCTTAAAAAACCAGCCATGCCAAACTCTTCACCAGGAACAGTCGCCACAAAATAGTCTTCTAAATAAATTTTACCTAATTGTTGTGAAGAGATTAGCGTTTGGCCTTTGTATTGACGCCCAAATAGAGCTTCAACATTTATCCAAATATAAAAAGCACCATCCGGCTTATAAGCTTTAAGACCCTCAATACTATTAATACGAGTCAACGCTAGATTTAATCGATCTTTTAAAAGCTTGATTGTGTTCTTTATATCTTGTTCTCCGTGAAGTAAAGCCTGTTCAGCAGCAGCTTGTGCTATCGAAGAAGGTGCACCGGTTACTTGAGATGCGAAGTCAGCCATAGCTTTAATAATTTTTTCTGGTCCCATAGCCCAGCCTATTCGCCATCCAGTCATAGAGTAAGCTTTAGAACCTCCATTAATCACGACAACGCGGTCTTTTAAATCAGGTGCCGCCTGTAATAAATGTGGTGCTACAGTTTCTCCATTCAACATCAATCTATTGTACATATCATCTGATATCACAATGATTTGAGGATATTTTCTCAAAACCTCTGCTATTTTTAATAACTCAGCCTGCGTATATACAAAACCTGTTGGATTAGATGGCGAACAAAATAAAAATACTTTTGTTTTTTCATTGATAGCTTTTTCAAGACGATCTGCCGAAACTTTAAAATTATGTTCACTTCCACAATCGACTATACAAGGTTTTGCACCTGCAAGTTCGGCCATAGCCGGATAACTGACCCAATAAGGAGAGTGTATAATGACTTCATCTTCAGGATCGCACAAAACTTGTAGAGCTGTATAAATTGCAAACTTAGCGCCACCCGTGACGACAATCTCTTTTTGTGGAGAGTAAGAAAAACCTAAATCCATTTCTACTCGTTGTGAAATCGCTTTACGCAACTCAACAGTTCCTTGTGCCGCTGTATACTTAGTAAAACCTGTCTGAATAGCTTCTATACCAGCTTCAGCCGCTACTTTATAAGTTGGCCAATCCGGCTCGCCTACAGTTAAAGAAATAACATCGTGACCTTTACTTTGAAGCTCCTTAGCTTTTGCTACCAAAGCAAGTGTAGGTGAAGACTTAATATTTAAAGCTTTTTTTGATAACATACCCTACCCTTTTTATGACTTATTAAATTTATTCAAAAGCTCTGGTATAACTCTTTCTGGAACCAAACCAATCAGCGCGCCACCATTTTTAGCCACTTCTTTAACTCCGCGAGAGGATATAAAATAAAATTCCGGTCTTGAAAAAATCATAAATGTTTCAACTTCTGGAGCTAAAGTCTTATTCATGCTTGCTAAGGTACCTTCGTATTCGAAATCAGCTACAGCTCTTAAACCACGAACAATTATTTTAGCACCTTTTTTTTTCATGTAATCAACAGTTAAGCCCTGATGAAAATCCACCTCTACATTTGTATAAGACGCAAACTCTTTCTGAATGAATTGAGCCCTTTCTTCCGCCGTGAACATATAACTTTTGTCACCAGACTGTGCGACCAAAACGATGACTTTGTCGTAAATCTTAGACAATCTTTGAATAATATCAACGTGACCTGCTGTAATGGGATCAAAACTTCCTGGATAAACTGCTATTTGTGCCATAACCTTAATCTATCGTTTTTTTAGTAAATAAGGAAAGACTTTTATCTCCATAATCTTGCTTGTCATAACAATTCAAATCAGCATAAAGAAGATCAATTTTCTCCTGCTTGATAGCCTCAATAGCAATAAGTGTGTTTTGATGAAAACATTGGCTTATCGAAAGAGCTGTCATCACGTCATCAGCCAACTTTTCAGTAAATGGCGGATCGATAAAGATCAAATCAAATGCCTCACCTTTATACGACTTCAAAAATGAAAATACATCTTTCTGAATAACCGTATTTTCGGATGAAGACACTCTAAGAAGCTCAATATTCTGACGTATAATTGAAATTGATTTAGGGTTTTTCTCTACAAATGTTACATGCTTTGCCCCTCGAGAGAGAGCCTCTAATCCTAAATTACCTGTGCCTGCAAACAAATCTAGTACACGTGCTTCCTCGACATAACCCATCCATTTATTAAATAAAGTTTCTTTAACTCTATCCATAGTTGGCCGAATATGATCGGCCTTAAAGCTCACAAGGTGTCGACCTTTATACTTTCCTGATATAATTCTCATAAACTACCGTTATTTCTTCTATGACTGATTTTATATGTTCAAATGGTTTCTTAATAAAACCGATGACCTGAGGATAACTTTCTGTATGAAAATGTCCTTGCTGCTGTCCTGAAAATGCAGAGATAATGATAACAGGAATAACTTTTTGCATATCCGTTAATACATCAAAACCATTTTTTTCGGGCATGAGTAAATCCAAAATAATTAAATCGACTGAGTCATGAGAAAGATAATCTAAAGCTTGCTGTCCATTTGCAGCTTCTACAACTTCGTACCCAATTCCTTTAAAGGCTCTTGCCAACGATTTTCTTATCAAATCCTCATCATCACATATTAATAGTTTCACTTTTTAAACCTCAATATAAAACGTGTACCACTTTTATAAGTGTCATCATATAATAAATCTGCATTCATACGCTGAACGATATTCTTTGATATATAAAGACCCAAACCTGTACCCTCTCCAACTTCTTTGGTTGTCGAAAACGGCTGAAAAAGAGTGCTCTTAACATTTTGAGGCAACCCTACACCATTATCTTCAAAAACGACATCATAAAAAGCATCCGACTCAATATCATAGATCTTAACTATACCTTTTTCGCCCACAGCCTGACATGAGTTTTTAATAAGGTTAAATACTACTTGCTGCAAGTGAGCTATATTCATTTGCACGTTAACTGGCTTAGTATCAATAAAAATACTATGATCACGCGTGATAGACTTCAACAGTGGCATCGTTTTTTTAACAACATCGCCAATTGTTCCAAGCGTTAACTCAGGCCCCTGATCTGAGGAGTAATTTAGCAAATCAGAAATAATCATCTGACAACGATCAACTCCTTTTAAAACCTCCAACAAATCATTTTTTATAGGGCTACTCGCGATATATTCTTCTTCTAAAACAATCTCTGTCGCTAATTTTAAACCTGTTAAGGGATTATTAAGCTCATGCGCTAAGTGATTAGCTAATTGACCTATAGCACTCATTTTTTCATTTTGAATAACCTTAGATTTTAATAAATCCGTCTCTGTCATATCATCATAAAAAATAAGGTGATATTTTTGATCTATAAAAAAATCCGTCGTATGTGTTTTATATTTACGACCCTTAATCACTACATACTGATTATTTGGCGTATTAACTGGACAATCTGCACAGGGAGAAGATCTATAAGCTAACTTTTCATAACACTTTGTTGTACGAGTATCCGTACTACGTTGCTGTGGGAAGTAATTCGACTGAATTAAATTATATCGATCATCCACAACATGCATCGGAAATTTATAAGCTTTACCAAACACATTCCATTTATTAAGTAAATACAAAGCTTGTAAACGACTCATGTGCCTTTGAATCATTAAAATCATCAAATCTATACGTTCTAAAACATATGAATTTAACTTCTCCTCAGAATAATCGCTCAGAGATCTTTCTAAGAAAAAAATATTTTGCACACCGTCTTTATGAGAAACCCAAGTATTTAAAGAGACCACAGGTCTTTGCAAAATTTGAGAGAGGCTTTTTCGCTGCTCTACTTTATCTCCTAAAAATAAAATATCGTGATAAAATTTAATATTACGACCATCATAACAAATCATAATACTCTCAGAAGAGTGAGTCTGAACATAAAAACCTAACAAGTTAAACAAACCAATTTTTTTCAAATCAACCCAAAGAAGCTTGCATAAACTATCTAAAAAATCAGATTTATCATGCTCCATATTTAAAAAATCTAAAAAATAAAGAAGTTTTTTTTCTTTATTTTTTTTTAAATTTTCTTCGTTGATGAAAAAATTAACCGCTTCATTTTTTTCCAAAATTTCGTTTCTTAACTTCTCTATCGCATCTTCAACTAAGCCTATTTCATTTTTTTTTAAATAATAGTTTCCTTGCAAATCATTTATTTTTTTTAGCAAGCCTATAAAATCCTGTGCAGCTATAAATTGATCACTAACTTCATAGAGGCCTGTAGGTAAAAAATCTGCTATTTCATTAATATGCAAAAAATCCATTTCGGCAGGAACTAAAAAATATTTATAGTCTGATGACATAAAGCTATTCATATTGAAATAATCTAAATCACAAAAAATTACATCAAAATGAGAACGTTCTTTATTATCTACGTGAAAGTTGAATTTAAAACGAGCTGCAGTCTCAGAATTCGAGCCGAACTCTGAGACTATCAAATTAGATATATTTTCTTTAAAACTTTGTAAGTACTTATCTTGAACAAATATATTCACATTTCAGACGTTAGCATATATTTGATTATTTTCCAAAATAATAACTTAGTTTTTCCGCCTCGAATTGAGCTGTGCGCACGTGACCATTTTGTATGAGAAGCTTAGCGTGACACTCTGAAATCTCTTCATCAAAGTTAAACTGTTGCAAATAATAATTTACCTTAGCCAACACATCTTTTAACTCTTCTGGTTGATTACTATCTACCCATTGTGAAATATGCTTTAAAGCCGTTGCATTAACAGGGTTTATATCTAACGCTTTTTCTAAATTCGCCTTAGCCAGTTCAACGTCCCCTTTTTGATAATGATAAAGACCTAACGCTGCCCAACCAGTATCAAACTCAACATTTAACATCACTGCTTTTCTTAAATAATCAATAGCCGCATCTAAATTTCCTTTTGACGCTTCCACTAAAGCTAATGAGTACTCTATTTCAGCATCAGTGACTCCTGCTGATTGCAACTCTCGACAAACCTCTTCTAAGCCTTCAAAATCATTTTCGCATGAGTATATTTTAATTAAATTTCGACTGATAAAAATTCTTTGATCACGAGTCAAGTTGAGCGACATCAACTTAATAGCCTCATCCAAGGATTCATTCCGTCTATTTGACAGCAATAAAGCCACCATATATTTTAACTTATCATCTACAGATGAGCTTTTTCTAGAGATAACTTGGAGAGTTTTAAGTCTGGATTCAAAATCTTTCATACCTAGCTGAACTTCAGATAACAACTTTAAATAGTCCAAATCATTAGAAAATTTTTGTGACAAACTTATCAATTTTAAAAATGCCTTTTTATATTGAGCATTTTTAAACAAGTTTACAGCTTCTAGATAAGCTTCATTCGTATTTAGCATCCTGCCTCCATATTTATAATGACTTAAAGCGTTTCATCCTGAAACTTGCTCGACCTTTGATTTACGGCCCTGTCTCTAAGTATTAAATTTATAAAAAAGCAATGCGAATGCCACATTTAAATCAATTGTAATGATTTTAAATACTACTCCAGTCATTTTTGTGAATTTTTGTGACAATAAAAGAAAAGTGGAGTCAATTTCATGACTCCACTTAAAAGATCTAGGAAATTTGTTTACGCTACGTTCGTCTTATAGCCAGTTAAAGCTTTCTTAGCCAGTCTGACATCTTGTAGCTCTTTAATAATCTTAGATTTCGCTACATCGATCAAGGCCAACACTTGAATATCTTGATCAAGAATTTTTTCTACAAACATTTCTTTTACACGCATACATTCACGCAAAGCAGCTCTATCCGTGTCTGTAAAAACGCCATTAATTTCTCTATGCATCGAATGGGCTTTACTTATTTCAGTATCCATGTATTTTAAAATATTAATCAGGTCTTCTCTTTTATTGTAAAAGTTTTCGATGTCGTCGTAGTGCCCATCTTCTAATTTGCTAATTTGTCTCTCATTTAGAGAGTAAAACTTTTCAAGAAAATGGTTTTTCTCAGTTAAAAGTTGCACTAAACGAATCATGCGGCTCCCCCTTTTTCATCAATTTCTTTTCTGTACTTTTCAACGGCCTGCTTCCAGCCTTCATACAAGTTTTCTATGATCTTTAGGCTGCTCTTTAAAGCACTCACGTCTCCTGATACATTAGCCTTGGTGTATTGATCTAACACGAATGCATAAAGTTGATCTAATTGCTTGGCAAGATCACCCCCAACTTTGTGGTCCAGCGAAACTTGCAATTCTAAAATGATATCGTAAGCACGTAAAATATTTTGTCCACGGTCAGCAACTTTATTTTGCTCGGCTGCTTGAATCGCCAACTTCGTAAACTTAATCGCACCTTCATACAACATAAGAAGTATTTGCTCCCGAGAAGCACTCGTTATTGCTGTCTGTTTGTATTTTTGATATGGATTTGCCATAATCTTTTATCTTTCCCCTTTCATATTTAAGCCTTTAATGCCGCTCCTTGCGATTGCATTTTTGACATTGCCTCTTCCATATTTGCAAATTGACGACGCAAAGCTGCCTCACGCTTTTCAAGCGATTTTTCTTTTCTATCCATTTTGTCATCTATATTCTTCATCTGGGTTTGATAGTTAACTTTACGCGTTCCTACCATACCCGAGCTTGGGTCAGTCATATTCCGAATTTGAATACGCATAGAGTTTACGAATCCCGTATTTATAAAATTTCCTCTTAAAAACTCAGCCACATCTTTTGGATTTTTAGCTACAGCCGTTTTAAGTTTATCCGCATTGTAGTTTAAAGTTCCGTTTTTGTTGAATTCGATACCTAATTCAATGACTCTATCGATCGAACTTTTTGTGAACTGAGGATTTTGAATAACGGCGCGTAAACGCGTTTCTGCCATTCGCAACATACTGTCGCCACCTAAAGGTCCCATTCTTGGATTGCCTTTTTGGTCTTCAGTCAGTTTATGTTGCGATTGAATAAAACCCAATGCACCGTTATAAGCATCGACAAAAGATTTTACTTTATCACCGATTGCTTCAAAATTTTCTGTAATAGAAAGTTTAACAGGCACACCCGCTTTGACCTGTTTCAAATCTAGACTTACACCAGGAATTATATCTTCAACTTTGTTATCAGGAACTTCGAACTCATGGCCATCTAATTTAAATTTAGCGTTCTTAGCCGCAAGCTTTTCATTGAACTCAAAGTCTATGTCTCCATCGACCATATATACTGTTGGAAAATCAACCTCATTATCATCGCCAGTTTTAGTACCTGTTAACTGAAGCTTAAAACTTTCTTCTTTATCTTTCCTATCATTGACAACGGTCGCCTTCACTCCAACATTAGACGAATTAATTGTTGCAGCAACTTTTTCAAGAGTGGAGTTTTCTTTACTGATATAAACTTCTTTTTCACCATTTGCTGTTTGAAATTTTATGTAACCCACACCTATTGATGTCTGATCTTTATCAGAAACTCCTGATGATATTATTGAAGGCTTACTGGCCAACTGAAGAACTTCAATATTCCAATCACCCGCTTCTGCTACAGTTGGATCAATAACACCGTCAATTACGTCAGGAAAGCCTGAGGCAAACTTCATATCACTGAAGCCTTTTGCACTCACAAGCGTATCTAAGTTTTTCATGATATCTTTGAGCTTTGTTTCAAAATCATTCACAAGCTTAAATTTATCTTGAATTTTTGCTTTATCTTCTTGCATCTTCTGCAATGGCATACGTTCTGCTTCGATCACTTGATCGACCAGATTTGGCGGTAATCCTGATGATAGCCCGTTTATTCGTATAGCCACTAGTTTCCTCCATGAAGACAAGTGTTATATAAAAATAGTATGACAGATATTTTTGCACAAACGTGAGTCAATGGTTTGTCTTTAGACTATTGAACTATAAGGAAAAATGTTCCGTGACATTAGTCTATGTCAGCTAAAAAAACTATGCATTTAGAAAGATAGAGAAGCACTTGCCACGACGTTAAGCTTGGAATATAAAGTTACCCCTACATCAATGGAGCAGACATCATGGAAAATAAAAATGCACTAAAGCAATATTTTGACAATTTAGGCCTATTTCTAAAAGAAAAACGTGAAGAAAAATGTTTAACCCAGACAGACGTCGCTAAAGCTTGTAAATGCAAATCTCAGTTTGTATCCAATTGGGAAAGAGGCATGTGCTCTCCTCCTTGGGATATTTTAAAAAAATTAGTTAAACTTTACGCTATACCTGAAAAAGATATTTATAATCTGCTCATGGAAGAACATAGAAATTTGATCGTTACGAATTTAGGATTAAAAATTAAAAAATAATACCCTTAGGCAGAACGATTAAGAAGATTACCTTTAGTATTTGTTGTCGAAATTGATGTTTCCTCAAACAACTCCCAAAGGGCGCTTTCAGAAATACGACGTATCAGATCGTTATTTATATCCCTGATTTCTGCATAGAAAAAACCTTCTTCCTCTATGAGTGAGGCCAGCCAAGACATATCTGTCATAAAAGTTTTAGCGTTTAAAAGCTCTAAAGCTTTTTCGGCCTGTTCTTTTGACATTTTATTTTTCTTTTTTTGCTTTTCATACAAGGACTGACCATTTGCATCTCGGTCATGTGTAGATTCAGACTTTATAGCACGATCTTTAGAGTTAACAGCTTGAGTAGATGTAATCCCATTCATAAGTTGCGTAGTGCTGGCAAAGTTTTTTATGTTCATATTATACTCATCGGAAGATCAGTGATTTTTCTTAAATTGATACTTATCCGAGACAAACTATAGTCTAGAGATGTTCAAAATTGAAAAGGCTAGCGTTTACGTATAATCGCTAGCCCAGACTATATTTAAATTTTTGAGCAGGGCGAGGTCACACCCCGCCCAATAATTTAATCAACTTTTATTAACCTAATAATCTTAATGCTAATTGTGGCTGTTGATTAGCTTGTGCTAATACAGAAGTTGTACCTTGCAACAAGATGTTGTTACGAGCTAACTCAGAAGATGAAGAAGCTACATCTGTATCACGTAGACGTGAATTAGCTTGGCTCATACTCTCAGTCATTGTACCGATAACATCAACTGCTGATGTTAATCTATTTTGTAAAGCACCTAAATTTGCTCTCGAACCATTTACTGATAATTGAGCTGCATCTAAAGACTCTAAACCTGCTCTAGCGCCTTCTTTAGAACTAAAATCGATACCAGCAATACCTAATGCATCAGTCGTTATATTTGTTTTACTTGAATCATAACCAATCCAATCAGTTGCTTCATTTGCAGAAGTACCTACGTGAATGTCATAAACTCCGCCAGTACCATCTAATAATTTTCTAGAACCGAAAGTTGTTGATTCAGCCACACGTTGAACTTCGGCTTTCATTGCGTCAACCTCAGTTTGAATAAATGAACGCTCTTGGTCACCTACAGTATCAGAAGCGGATTGGATACCTAACTCACGGATACGAGTTAAAATGTTTGAAACTTCACCCATTGATTGCTCTGCAGTCGAAATCATTGATATACCGTCATTAGCATTTCTAGATGCTTGACCGTATGATCTGATTGAAGATTTAAAACCTTCAGAAATTGCTAGACCTGCAGCATCATCACCGGCTTTAGTAATTCTCGAACCAGTTGATAATTGAGCCATTGATTTTTGCATCTCACGAGTATTTGTACTCATTGAGCGTTGTGCATTAATCGCAGCTACGTTTGTTGATATTCTTAATCCCATGTTAGACCTCTTTTTTTCGGTTCTCCCTTTTAGAGAATCCGTTGTACGTGTTTGGTGACCTACACTCCTTTGATCCAGATACCGTCAACAAAATATCACAACAGTCACTTTGCAATATCTCTCGAGCTTCTTAATCTAGTCGAGTCTGAGTCGTTTACTTGACATACCTTTCGGAGAGTCCGCTGTGAGCTTTAGCGTTTGAACTCAAAACTGGACTGATGTCGCGCCCAAACTAGACTAAAGCTAAGTAAAAAACCCTTTAATAGCCTCACTTTCAAAACTATAGTCTAGGTAAATTTAGCTTTTTAAATTTAAAAATAACTGTAAATTATGAGTTCAAAAACTAAGATTAGGCTCTTTTTATGTCTATTTCGTGTTTGCAATACTGAAAAAAAAATGATTTGCGACAAAGTAATGACATCTATTATGTAAATAAAATTTATTTTAAGTTCAGACTATAAAGAACATTTTTCCTATAAAAAATATTGAATGTCATATCTTTGACTCTATTTAAATAGACACTCAAAAAAAATACCCTGACGGGAAATCCGCCAGGGCTGGGTTTAAGAAGCTATCAATAGGGCGACAACTTCAGTAAACTTTGTAATAACTTTAATAACTTTAATAATTTTATATTCTAAATTAACCTAACAATTTCATTGCAACGTATGGTTGCTGATTGGCTTGCGATAAGACTGATACAGCTGCACTCTGTAACATGCTTGCTGATGCTAAGTCCGCCGCTTCTTTTGCGACATCGGCATCCATTAAACGCGATCTTGCGGCCATGACATTTTCCTCTCGCGAACTTAAGACATTACCTGTTGCTTCCAACCTTGACTGGATAGCTCCAAGACCTGCGCGCATTTTAGAAACAGAATTAATTGCACCATCTAAATTTTCTAATAAATCTCGTGCTCCAGATTTGGATGTGATATCAACACCCGTCAAACCTAAGCCACTTAATGTTGTATTACCTTCGATTGTATGTGAAATAACGTTGTTATCATCAAATCCTGCTCCCACGTGGAAATCAAACTCAGGACCAGAGCCATCTAACAGTTTACGGCCTCCGAACTCTGTTGTATTGGAAATACGTTCAATTTCTTTTGCTAAACTCGTAGCCTCTTGATTCAGGTAGCCTCTTTCTGTTTCTCCAACAGTATCAGATGCTGATTGAACCCCTAATTCTTTTAAACGACCTAATAAATTTGCTGTTTCAGATAAACTTCCTTCAGCAACTTGGAGTGTAGATACCGCATTCAAGGCATTTGATTTCGCCTGTTGCGTACCTCGAATATCCATCTTCATATTTTCTGCAATCGCAAAACCTGCTGAGTCATCAGATGCTTTAGTAATTCTATTACCTGTAGCTAATGATTGTGCGGCTTTTTCTTGACGCTTTGTTTGACCGCTTAAGGCTCTTTGCGAAGATATAGATGCCATGTTTGTTGATATTCTTAAACCCATAATTACGTTCCCCCTATTGTTTCCCTATATTTATTGTTTCTTGTTAACCCATTTACTTTTTTAGTAACTTAAAATCTAAATTCAAAAAACTTGGAGAGACTCATGAAGTGCCTAGGGTGACTGCCCAAGTCCTTCATGAGTATTTCAGAGGTTATTAAGGTTTGATTCTTTATGGTCTCGTTCTCGAATCTTACCGCTCTCACTCCCAAATCATCGTACAACAAATATTTCGGACCATGGTCTAGCCAACTTTAGCCCTTGGTCTGTATTTTTTTAGACTCAAAGCGTTAAGATATTGATTTTACTAATTTTTAGATTGAATTTTTTTTTGACTTAGGTCCAGTTAAAACATGACTTTTGACTATTTTAAACAAAAATAGTTTTAATCTTTAGCATTATTTTTATAAAACTTGTCTTGAAAAGACTATCTAAGATATGGAAATGCTCTGTACTTACGAACTTTTTCCGCTAACCCGCCAGATACTAATTGATATGCAGGGTTAGCTTCTCCACCGAGACCTAAACCTGAAAATACATTCTTCTTACCTATGCCATCAAAACCCGTGAAGAAATCAAATCTTCCTCTCCCTTTGATCGCAGAACCAGAATCTCGCACAATGAAATATCCATCATGCATTGATCCATCGGGAAGCTGAACACCTAACACTGAAGGAATATAAATAACATCTCCCAACTTATGGTATCTAAAATCAGCAGCAACAGATCTATAAGGCTCTACACACATCGTTTTATAATTTTTAGATCCATCATTTGAGTCACCCATCCCAAATTTACAGCGTGTAGTGTCTACAATTTTAAAAAAATAAACTCCATTTAGCTTTTTATTATAGTTAATCATGACTTTTTGCGAGTCTAAGTTTACGTAACAAGACCCTTGCATCAAGCAATTATCAAAAATTTTTTTACATGTTTTTATTTTTTTATTCTGTGTTTTTGAAAGGATTATATTAAACTCCGCATTTGCCCCACAGACATTCACGTCAGTTGCAGAATAGTCTGGAATATAATAAATCGTGGCTGTGACATATTTAAAGGATTCTGATTCAGATAAAACTTTTTTAGCTGGCGTTCCTATCCTTCTCGAACTGGGTTGATCTGATGATTTTGCACATCCGGAAAAAACAGCCGCACTCATTAAAAATAAAAAAGCTAAAGTGAATTTCATGAGGCATTTATAACATAACTAAAAGCCTCTTTGAAAAAAGAGGCTTTTAGTTATGAAAATTAATTATCATTTTTATAAAAATTTTGTAAATATCACATACCTGTATACAGACTAGACACTTAATGTTCTTCTACACTACAGCGAGTCGTCATTTTGGCTATTAGCTAACTGCTCCATAACCTTTTCTACGAAAACACTGGGCTTCCTCTCTTGCTCTGACGACTGAAGTTTCTGCGGCTCCTTATTTAAAGACTCTGTTTTAACATGCACCATATTCGATGAATCTTCTAAGACTATTTTCTTAACTTCTTCTTTCTTCTTCTCTACTATTACATCTTTATTTTTAACTTGTTGATGCAAATCATCTTGAGCTTTTACGTTCTCCTCTATCAAGGAGTTGAAATCGATAGCTTCGCACCATATTGGAAACATCAAAAAACAAAATGCAAAAAAATACTGTAGATAATCTTTTCTTAAAATTTGCATAAAACTCATCCCCCACAAGCAGTAAGTGCAAAACTAAGACCTACTTATTCACAAGTATATTCATTTAAAATTATTTCTTCTGTTTACTCATCAAACATTTACGCTACAGAAAACCAGGTAACGTACTGAGTTTACTGTAAAAACAAATATTCTGTTTAAACAGTTCATATTTGATTAAAACTTATCTATGTAAGCTCTATATTGAATTTCTTTATATTCTCATTTTAGAACGCAATGTCCATCTCTAAGATGCACGATATTTTTAGATTTAAAAAATTCTGCGTCTTGAGGATCATGTGTAATCATTAAAGTTGTTATTTTTTCCTCTTGCACAATGGTTTTTAATAACTCGCGAGCCTCTGCTTTACGATTTTGATCTAAGGCTGAAAAAGGTTCATCTAATAAAAGTAGTCTTGGATCAGACAAGACAGCTCTTAAAAGAGCCACACGCTGTTGCTCACCACCAGATAAATCTTTTGCTTTTGTGCTCCAGCAAGCAGCTAAACCCAATATATCCTTGTACCTATTCAACTTAGCTTGACCCGATGGTGTGTAAGTATTCCGAGATTTCATAACAATTTCTATATTTTCCGCAGCCGTCATGTGCGGAAATAAACCATAACCTTGAAAAACTACCCCAATACGTTTTTCTCCAGAGGAAAGTTTAGCAATATCCACACCACCTATATTGAAAATCCAATTGGAGTTTTCTATTAAGCCTGTAATCAAATTAAATAATGTTGTCTTGCCAGCTCCTGATGGCCCAACTATCAAATTAAATTCCTGATCTAAAATCTGTAGCTCAGGAATTTCTAAGATAAACTTATCTATCTGATATCTAAGATTTTTTATATACGCCAAATAAAGCTCCTAAAAAAAACGTTACAATACCCCACAAACTCAATATTACAAGACTCACTATAAATGCCCCTTCCATCCTATAACTTGATAAATAAGACTGCATAATAACCCCTAAAGTCTGAAAGTTAGCACCAGATGTTTTTATGAAGGCAAAATCTGAAACGCAATAAATAAAAGTCAAAGATGTGACATAAAATAAAATTTGTTTTATTTGCGGAAGAAAAATTTTAAAGAAAAAATCGATGTATCTAACATTATATAAATTCGAAATGAATATCTGCTGTTGAAGTATGTCTAATTTAGGCTGTATGAATAATTTATATAAACTGACAAATGACATCAATGCAAAAAGAACTGAAACCTTCACAAGGTCTCTAAATAAATCCAATCCATGTGAAAGCAAATAAACAGAAAATCCTATAACAGCCGTAGAAGGGTTCAAAAATATATTCAAGAATAAAATACTCTTTTGGCGGTAAACTAAATATGTGGTCAAAAAAATAAGCGTGTATAAAATCAATAAACTTACTAAAAAAAACAGAAAAGAATGTAATAAAGCTATGAAAAAATCTGCATCTAGCATCTGAAGCAGATAGTAGGCTCCGAATGCGTCTTTAACTAAACTGAAATAACCCCAAAAAAATACGCCTATACTAAAATAGAGTAAATATTTAGCAATAGGAAAAAAAATCAGTCTATTTTCACGAACACTTACACTGGTTAACTTTTCTTTATAAATAAAAACCAAAGAAAATACAGATATAAACAGCATCTGGATAAATGATAAAGTTAATGCTTGTGACCAATTTTGATCGATAAATATTTTCTCATAAATCAAAACTTCTAAATTAGTTCCTTTTCCACCTCCCACCAATAGAGGCACTGAAAAACTAGTAAATACATTAATGCTTATAATAATAAATAAAATCAATAAAGGCTTAAAAGATAGCGGTAAAATAACCTTTCTTAAAAAAGACCATTTTGTGAGTCCAAAAACTTCGCTTACAAATCCTAACACTCCTAATCTTTGCTCAATCTCGATACTCATCATCGCAGCTACATACCCCGTATATGTAAGACACATTACAAACACAATCCCATAAGATCCCATAGGAAAAGGACTCACCAATGATAGTGCAACCAATACAATAAATATACTTGGCAAAAATGATGGTACTAAACTCATAGCTCGCAGAAAGCCTCTGTATTTCTGCGGAGCTGTCAATAACCCTAAGGACAGCATATACCCCACACTACACGTAATTAGGCTGGATAAAGTACTTTGCAATATAGAATTTTTCAAAGCCCATTGTATATCATGAACATCTAAATTAAACTCTAATTTAAAATGATAAATTAAAACCAAAAACGGAAATAAAAAAAGTATAGCTAAAAAAAATTTTACTGCATTAGCCTTCATTTTTCCTTAACTCAGACCAAGTGTTAATCCATTTTTGCAATTGCTCTTTGGTTTCAATTGAAAATGGTAAAATCTTAAAAACTTTTAATGTGTCAAAAGGAGTTCCTTCTTGAACATTTTTATTGATAGGAAACATATAGTTTTTTTCCATTATAATTTTTTGTGCTTCTGGCGACTGCAAAAACTGAACAAACCTCATAGCTGCGGTGCAGTTAATACATGTCTCAGGAATTCCTGCGAACTCAACTTGAACAGCGTGACCTTCTTTAAACTCCAAAGCTCTATAATTAGCATCCTTTTCTTCAACAAGGTGATAAATAGGCGATGTCGCATACGAGAGAACCATATCGACTTGTTTATTTTTAAACAATCCATAAGCTGTAGACCAACTAGGAGAAAAACTATGCGCTTGTGCCAACATATATTTAATATACAAATCAGCATCAACTTCTGATTTTGTTTTATATATCCACGAAATAAAGTTTAACCCCGGAGAACTCGTTCTTGGATCTTCGAGCGCAATTTTTCCTTTTAATTCAGGCTTCAGCAAATCGCTAAGTTCTTTCACCTCAATTTTAAAGTCGCTTCTTACAATAAAAGCCAAAGGTGCCCAATCATAAGCTTTAAATGTGGCATTATTCGCAATATCTTTAATACTTTCTGGAACTTTATAAGTTGCATTAGAATCAATATTACGCCATTTAATTTTATCAACGGTCCTTGAAATATCATATTGATCTAAACTCAAAACAACATCGCCAAAAGCTTGCCCACCTTCAAACGACATTTTTTGAAATAACAATGATGGATCTGACATTTCTAAATATGTGACTTTAACCCCTGTTTGTCGTTCAAAAATTTCTTTTAACTTTGGCCCAGGCCCCCATGAACCAATAAAAGAAGCTGATCCGTAGACTTTTAAACTCGAAAAATCTGCTGAGTTAGCGCTATCATCACGATAAAAATAGAACACTGTTAAACAAAGAAATACCGCTATAACAAAACCAATAAAATGTTTCACTGACTACCACCAAATACCACGAAAGCGTTTATAAAAATAATAATCTAATCCTAAACAGCGCCCCGCCCCCACCCAAGCAAGCAAGATATGGCAAGCAATCATAAGTTTAAAAAAGAACTCTTGGTTATAACTTGCAATAGCCATGTAGTTTAAACATAAAATAAAACCTAAAATAGAGCTTGGTCGCACTACATATCCTAATAAATATGAAACACCTATAATAACTTTTATGCCGACCAAAACAAAAGCGTAAAATGACCAATGGGTCATGAGATGTTCAGTTAAAAAAAATCTATACCAAAAAGGCATCTGAGTTTTGTTAAGTGCTTCTACTAACAAATCACTCACTACAGAATTACCCACAATATGAACTTTCCAGTCACGGAATGCCTGCTGCAAATAAAAATATCCTAAGAATATTCTTAAAAAAGAAACTGGAAGTAAATGACCTACATACTTTAAACTTTCGAAATAAGCTTGAAACATATCTCAATACTAATTAAACACCTTTACGAGGGCAATCACTAGATAAAAAACAGGCCTCACACAATGGAGAACGCGCCTTACATATAGCTCGACCATGTGAGATCAAATAATGTGACAACATGACCCACTCTTCCGGCGGAAACATCTTATTTAGCTTTTGCTCGATCTTAACAGCATCTTGCACATTAACCCAACCAAATCGGTTTGTTAAACGTGTGACATGCGTGTCAACAACAACACCACTTGCAAGACCAAAAGCGTTGCCTAAAACCACATTAGCCGTTTTACGACCTACTCCAGGTAAATCCACTAACTCTTCCATTGTTTGCGGAATTTTATTGTTATATTGAATTTTAAGAATTTCACAGCACGATTTTATGTTACGCGCTTTGTTCTTATAAAATCCGGCCGAACGGATGACGCTTTCTATTTCTTCTATATTTTCTTCGGCTAAATCACTGGGTTTTTTATATTTTTTAAAAAGCGTTTTCGTTACGATGTTCACGCGTTCATCCGTACATTGAGCAGATAGAATCGTCGCAATCAACAGTTGAAATGGATTTGAGTAATCAAGCGCACAATGAGCGTCGGGATAATGTTTTTTTAAAAGTTTTAATGTCTTTATAGGATCTAGTTTCCCAGATTTCAACGTTACTCCCCAAAATCTCCAATAGCCTCTACTGGACAACCTTCCATCGCTTCTTTGCAGGCCTCGATTTCATCTGGAGATTCAGGTTGTTTTGAAACATAAGCATGTCCATCTTCTTCATGCATAGCAAAGTTTTTCGGGGCCGTGAGTACACAGGCATCGCAAGCAATACAGGCTTGATCAACAAACATTTTACCTGGTTTATTTTCTTTCCATTTTTGAGCTAGATCGGCCATAAGTCCCCCGTGAATATGCTCTATATAAACATATATAAGATTAAGCGACATTAATTTAAGAAATATCTGGGCCTAAGTCAAATTCATAGAACTGGTCATCACGAATCTTCAATTTAAAGCTATAATAAACAAATCAAGGAGTAAAATATTTATGTCAAAACCTAGATCGCCGGAGCAATCAGAATTTAACCACGTTGTAGACTTCTTAAATACTCAGCTTCGCTCTGATGTAGAATGGGCCATTAATACCGAATACCCTACAGCTTTAACTCCATCAAACATTCACAATATGAGTATTATTTTAGATGAGGAAGAGCGTAAAATTATATCACACGCCCTTATGAAGCCTCTTATGACAAAAACTCCTTACGCTGTATATAAAATAGCGGCCATTGGATCTGTCGTAACTGATCCATCCTTTCGACAACAAGGTCTTAGCACATTAAACATGCAAAATTGTTTAGCTAAAGCTACTGCGCAGAATTGCGATCTTGTTATCCTCTGGACGGACAAACATGATTTTTACAGAAAATTTGACTTTGAGCTTGCTGGTTATGAAAACACTTATGTCATTGATGAAGCTTTGCCACTCCAAACTGAAGGCATTCGTTTTGTTAAAGGATCACAAATTGATCCAGCCGCTCTCCTTAAACTTTACTCTCAGCACTCCACAGCTTCGGTTCGTACACTTGAAGATATTCAACAATTTTTAAAGATTCCTAATTCCCAAATATACACAGCATGGAGCAGCGCAAACCAACTTTTAGCTTATGCTATAGAAGGTAAAGGCGCAGATCTTCAAAACTTTATTCACGAGTGGGGCGGACAAGTTACCCCTCTTATGGATTTAATAAGTCATATGATTCAAACTGAAAATAAAGCCTACACACTAATGGTCCCCCAACACTGTGTAAACCTAAGAAAAATATTGGACCAATATGAGTTTTTTGCACATCAAGGTTTTTTAGGAATGATTCGCATTCATAACTTTGAATCAGTGGCACAAAAAATCAAAAAAACTTTTCGAGCTGAAGGCTTGGAACATTTCGTGCTTGAAAAACAAAACGGGCAAATCGTATTTGGCTATGGAACAGACCTTTACACACTCGATCATGAGGCCGATTTAGTCAGAATCCTTTTTGGGCCTGTAAAAATTGAAGATATGACATTTATCAAATCAGAAACACGCCAAGTTTTGGCAAAGGTTTTTCCACTACCACTTTGGGTATGGGGATGGGACTCTATATGATGAAAATTACAAACACCAAATTTAAATTAGGATTTTTAGTTCTAATTTTCTTAACAATAAGCTCTTGTTTAAAAAAACAAAATTTAGAAGAATCAAATTTAGGTCCATCCATAGATGCCGCTACAGTTGAAAAGGTCATGAGTGATGGTTTTGGAGACTTTAATTTAAATGATCTTAATGTTAACGAGTATTCCTCCACAACGAATACAGCTACATACGAAGACTCGCAAACAATTAAGGTTTCGACAAAATCAATTACATATAAAAATACAACTTATACAGCTTCTGAAACTACACTTAGCTTTATTTATAGTAAAGTTGATCATATCAACTCGCAAAACTCATTCTCAAACCTACAGTATGATCTTAAATTTGCAAGAACTGCACTTCAACAAAGTAGCTACAAACTAACTGACTTGAACTCTTCACAACTCCAGATTAAAAATGAGATTTTAACACAAAGTGTAGATTCCCCGTTTTTTCTATTTTTAGCTTATGCTCAATTTACTTTTGATGAGTGTAAAACTCCAAATGTGAGTTGCTATAATTTTGTATCGCAAGATTATACTATTAAACTCGCAGAGCCACTTGCAGACTCCAGAATATGTGCTGACACCACGAACTGCATAATCCCTGCAAAAACAATTGAATTTGACACTGTAGACCACAATATCATCCAATCTGATGGAAAACCTACTCGTACGCATTATAAATTTATGGTTTCAAATGCTCTTCCATTTTTATCACGGGTCTTAAAGTTTTGCGCACGCGGCTTAGTTGATTATGACAGTCGTAAGGTTTTATTAGAGCAGTGCTATATCGTTAATAACTTTACTGTTGGTGATTAAACTTTCTTAATTTTTGGTTACTGCAATGAGGTCACGAGACCTCATTGTGACCTCATTGAGACCTCTGCATTTTTTAATACGTTAGCCTTCAATTCCTTTTCTAAAAAAATTAGATCCTATAAATAATTTTTTTACACCTCACTGCTTTCAGATTAAATATCTTTTTCATGGTCAAACTTACCCATAAAAAGAAAAAAATCCCCAATTTAAATCTAAATTCTACATAAGATAGGGATAATTTATTTTTAAATCTCATTCTACTTTGGTATTGCCTTTGCAGTTCACAATTAAGTGCGATCATAATACTTAATAAGAAAGGAAAATTAAAAATGAATGGTCACGTCTACAACTCTGAAATTTACACAGAAAAAACTCATAAACAC
>JBKBTW010000001.1:38060-43543 GCA_046291245.1 Pseudobdellovibrio sp.
AGTCTACATTTGCTGGTCTTGCAGTGGCTATAGTTGTGTTTTTAGGAGCTTTAGCTCTTTCATTGGCATTTGGGGGCATAGGCTTATCAGATGGATCATCAGCTAAAGCGGCAGGAACTTTCGCTGCAGGATCAATGATCATTGCTACAATTTTAGCAGCATTTGCAGGTGGCTATTTAACATCTCGTTTAGGTCGTACTCAAGTTGATGCCTTAGGCACAACTCAAGGTTTGATCGTCGGTGCTTTATTTTTACTTTTTGTGATTTTTCAGATTACTTCAGCCGTAGGGGCTGTGGGTAAAGCTGCTGGTCAAACACTTGGCGCGACAGCATCGGCTTTAGGCTCAGCAACTGCTACATCAAGTGAAAATCCAATGATTCAAGATATAGTTCAAGATCAATTTGGTGACTTGAATTTGAAATCTGATCCTGCCGTTGTCGCTCGTGGTGTCGCAAATAGAATATTACGCGGTGACGAAGTTGCGGCTAAAAATTATTTAGCGGCACAGGCTGGGATTTCTTCAGCAGAAGTTGATAAAAGAATTGCTGCTGCCAAGGCTAAATTAGATGAATCAGCTGCTCAATTGCGCGAAGCCACCGCGGCAGCTATGAAGGCGACTGGTTGGAGTTTATTAGTGATATTAGTTTTAGGAATGGTGTCTTCTGGACTTGGCGGATTAGCTGCAGCTAAGTGCAATGAAAAATACACATTAGACATGCACGATGACCTTAAAAAAACTTATAAACCCGTACGTGCTTAGATTGTAGTTTTTCAGAATAAATTTAAATTAACTCTAGACATCTAAACAAAGGATTTTAAAATGAAACCAATAGAAATGATTAAAAACCAAACTGGAGCTATAGGCTGGATTTTATTGTGGTTAGTCGGCATTCCAATTCCACTTCTTTTAATTTTGTTCATTATTCGTGGCGGAACATAAATTTTAATTTATTTAAGTCGTGAGACCGGCTTTTACACAAAGAGCCGGTCTCATTTTTTAGTAGATCTACATTAATATTAAGAAACTTGACTAGTTTTTTAACAAAACTCGATACTCATCATATCTGGACAAGACCAAAGCTTGCCTGAATCAGTAAAAAAAGAGTAGTTTAATTTAATGAGAAAAATAGCCTTGCTAACTGTTGGATTTGCCCCTAAACAAACTGAAATCACAGAAATGATCAGTGCACTTATTGCCCTCTCTGAATTAAAAGTTGATTTTAAAATATTTGCATTGAACCGTGAAATTCCTCTTAATCACCATACGTTACATCCGCTTGAAGATTTAAATGCAAAAGATTTTGATGCTTTGATTTTACCTGGTGGTCGAGGTATCGGAGATACTTTTTCATCTTGGTTTCAAGATCAAATTAAAATGACAGTTCATCCGCAGGTTGAAAAAGCTATTTTAGATTTTTACAATGCAAGTAGTCCTATAGGTGCAATTTGTTTAGCTCCTATACTACTGGCTAAAGTCCTTGGTAAACATAATCCAAATATAACACTTGGAGAGCAGTTTGAAAAAACCGAGATCTTACTAAAGTGGGGAGCCTCAGTTGATCCATGCCCAAGTACAGATTTTATTACAGATAGAAATACAAAGGTTATCACTACACCTGCTTATATGAATGAAGCGACACCATTTGAAGTCTACACTGGAATAAGAGCTCTTGTTAAAGAGCTTGTCGAAATGGCTTAAATCAACGTAATCTATACGTATGAAAAAAAATATCGCAATCATATTTGGTGGAGTTTCGTCTGAGCATGAAGTTTCAATCAACTCAGCACGAAACATTTTTAATGCTTTAGATAAAAACAAGTACTCTGCAGTTTTAGTAGGAATTTCAAAACAAGGCTCATGGTATAATATACCAGATATTCAACTCAATGATTTAGTTGCAATCAATGATAAAACCATGGACCAGAGTTTAACTGTTACCCTTTTAAGATCCCAAGAAAAAAGTTATTGCTACAACCTTCATTCCAAAAATCAAACATTGATCGATTGTGCATTTCCAATCGTGCATGGCACGAATGGCGAAGATGGTGCCTTACAGGGTTATCTAAAAATGTTAGAAATTCCTTTCGTCGGGTGTGGTGTTTTAAGCTCTGCTATTGGCATGGATAAAGAAGTTATGAAAATCATCATGACAAATGCCGGCATCCCGAACTCTAAATACATGGTTATCAAACGCGATACTCCTGTATTTTTTGAGGATTTACACTCTCATCTTGGTTTGCCATTTTTTATCAAACCCGCAAATGCAGGTTCATCTGTGGGGGTTCACAAAATCAAAAATGCAGATGATTTCAAAGTTAAACTCACCGATGCTTTTAACTATGATCATAAAATCATTGCGGAAGAGTTTATTCAAGGGCGCGAAATAGAAATTTCAGTCATGGGTCTTAATCAAACTCCAGAAGCTGCGATTGCGGGTGAACTGATAGTCAATCACGAGTTTTACTCATATGAAGCTAAATACCTTGATGATAATGGAGCCCAGATTGTTATCCCTGCTCAAGTTACAGATGAACAAATGAATAACATTAAATCTCTCGCTCTTAAAACATACCAATCTCTTTACTGTGATGGATTAACTCGCGTCGATTTTTTTATGAAAAATGATGGCTCACTTATTGTAAATGAAATCAATACTCTACCGGGATTCACTAAAATTTCGATGTACCCTAAAATGTGGCAAGCCAAAGGTCTTGAGTATCCAGAGTTGATAACTCGTTTAATACAGTTTGCATTTGATAAGGAAGCTTATAATAAAAAGTTAAATTTGGACTTTAGAGCCTAACTTTTTTTAAAGATGAGTTTGTCATTATCTTAGAAATGTTAATCGTTTAAATAAATTATTCCCAAAGCGAAGGTTCAAAAAGGTTATTAGTTTTTGGCGCAGCGTAAAAATAATTTCTGCGTTAAAAAAAATTTCTTAGCTTCATGGAATACAGCATTAGGTCTGTGAACAGTTTTTGCATTAAATCTTGCTTAGGATTTATATGTAAAGATAAACTATAGACCCAGCGCTTAGTTTGGCGCTGCAAATTAGTGCTGTAGATAAGTTATAATAAATTCGGCTTGATCATAGGATGTGATCGGCTGTTCTTCTAAAAGCTCAGGAGGAGCGCATGAGACCCGATATCGCTACAGAATCATTTTTAAAACTAGAAGATATTCATTGTTACGAGAAAACTGAAAATACGTTCCAAAAGGCCTTTGTGGCCTTGCAATGCAATTGCGTTCTTTGCTCTACACCTTTAAAAATGAAAATTAGTCCAACTCAAGATAATCAAAATAACGAAATAAAAGAAGAAGCTTTTTGCCCACAATGTAACATTAGAATGCGCTCTAAAAATCACACTTTACAATAGCAAAACTAAAATCTTATCTAAGTTATAATTTTTTTGACGTTACTGAAAAATGTGCCAAAAATTTTACGATCTGCATCGCCATATGACGATTGTTTGACACCTATAGCTTCCTCTACTTGGTAAATTGACCATTTATTGAGACTGACTAAACCTACCTCTAGACCCCCTAGGACCTTTAAATTTTTATCTGCCTCAGTCCACACATTTGCGGAGTGACCAAAATACGAAACATTGCTGTATTTAGGAATATCAAATCCATATTTAACGACAGATAAAATAAAAGCTGGACCAAATACTTGGTCTTGCTGAAGGGTAGAACAATTAGACATATCTTTAGTAAAAAATGGATAAACGTAATTTTCTTTTGACTGTTGTGTCGCATTTAATGACGTGATTAATTTTGCGTGATCCTGACGCGCTTGCGTCTTTATAGAATGAAAAGCTTCCACATAAGATGGCCTCGCCAAAGGAGTCCATAAAGAATCTTCATAGATAGAGTCAGCCGGCCTTAACTGGTTCAACTTCTCTTGCAAGTAGTCTGTCCATAGCTTTTCATTTTTTTCTAAAATAAATAATCTTGCTGAGTTCCAAGCAAGCTGGCCCTGGCCTTGAAGGAAACTCTCAAAAACATCATTCATTTCTTGCTCACTCAGATCCTTCAAAACTGCTGCTGTATTTTTTGTACCTGTATGCATTTGAATTTTTTTAAACTGTTGCAAACCTACTTCTGAAACTGATTTTAAAACTTTAGCTGAGTTTTCTAAATGACCAGTAAAAACAACGGCTTTAATACTTGGATGAGAGAGTAAGAGTTTTTTAAATTGTACATCTTGACTGTGCATAATTTGCACAAGCCCTTGAGGCAATTTTAATTGACTTAAAATTTCAGACCAGACTAATGACGTGGATGGAGAAATCGAAGAGAGTTTAACAATGACCGCATTACCCGCTAACAAAGCTGGAATGACATAATCAATAAATAAACGGGTTGATAAATTCCATGATAAAATCACCCCCACTACACCAAGAGGAGCCTGCATATCTGATGATACCTGATTCATTTCATCTTTATACAGCTTTAACCTAGCTAATCCTACTTCATAGCTTGCCTTGCAGACAAAATTCACACCAAGCCCTTGATCCCAAGCCTCTATCTCAGCATATCTATATTTATTTAATTCTATCTGAGATTGGATTTGATCTATAACTTTAATTCTTTCTTCCCGAGAAGAATCTTTCCATTCATTAAATGCTTTATGAGCACCTTGAAGAGCTTTAACTAAGTCTAATTGAGAACTGTTTATAACTTGATAAGACGGACTTTCAGAGTAAGGCCCCTTAAATGAAAAACACGATTGAGAGTTTGTAAAAATTTGCTTTTGACCATCAATGAAATTAGATACTTTTATGGATTCACTCATAACATCACAAACTACGCTCTTAATGATTGATTATCAAGGGTATTGACCACAGGCTATTGGTTCTGAAGGCTCTGTCTCTGAGGGGGCTTTAAAAGAAAAACGGCTAGCAGATCTTATTCATGCTAGCCGTAAATATTGACAATTTTTTCGGCGGAGGCAATGTGCCCCATAACCGTTTAGCTATGCGTAACGACTATAGAGTCGCCACCTCCGCCTTAGTTATGTCATTTGATTTTACCATAACACCACCTCCTTTCGAACCGTGATAACGGTTAAGTCAAGAATAATAGCGTTCACATAAAATCGCAAAATTATTATTTCGATACATTCTATAATAATAACTTATACGACATTCGACCCATAAAAGAGTACTATCTTATCTTACATCTCATAATTTTCAAAAAATAAAGCGTTTGCCAGTAAAAAAGTTGCTCTTGTTTTTCAAAACTAAAAGGCCCATTGCCTGATCAGGCAATGGGCTTAATTCACTAGTTACCTAAAGCGGTTTTAATTTTACTTTGCAAATTTTGCATTTCTTCAGGCGGTAACTTTTTTGCACGTTTAAAATCCAAATCTGGAATGCTCCAAGCCGGAATTAAATGTAAATGATAATGTGGTACTTCAAACCCAGCCACTATCGTACCCACACGCGGACATCCTGTAACCTCTTTAATGGCTTTTGC
>JBKBTW010000185.1:0-5093 GCA_046291245.1 Pseudobdellovibrio sp.
CCGGAGGGTGTGATATCCGCAGCAGATATGAGATGTTTAGGGGGAGATTTTCAAGGTCGCCTTAAGTTTAGAAATCAAGAAGAAAAAGACCGTGCCCTTCGTATGGGCGTTAAAGATTTAGATAAAAAATACACTTTAGAGGAATTGGCTCATGGTCATGTTATGTTTTGTGCGACAGGCGTAACGGATGGGCCGCTTCTTAAGGGTGTTAAGCTTTATCCGGGTCGTAGAGCGCGTACGCAATCTGTTGTTATGCGTTCGCAAACAGGTACTATTCGTAATGTAGAGACATTTCACAATTTCTCTTTGAAAACATCGCTGTCGTAAATTGAGAGGTGAATGTTTGTGGATTTAGTTTGTTTTAGCTGTCAAAAAGTTAATCCAATTTTGGGAAAAGTTGGACGTCGAGATGAGTGCTTTAGCTGTAAAGCAGATCTGCATGTTTGTAAGAACTGTTCTTTTTACGATTCAAAAGTGTATAATGAGTGCAAAGAGCCTTCGGCTGATGTGGTTAAAGAAAAAGAGCGAGCAAACTACTGTGATTTTTTTCAGCCAAGCTCAAAAGGTGCGGTTGGAGATGAGAAGGCAAAGCTTCGATCAGCTGCGGAAGCCTTATTTAAAAAGAATTAAATGTTTAGAAAAAGGAGTTTTTAATGGCTATAGCTAAGACAACAGAAGTTTTTAATTGTACACCAGAAGAATTTTTTAAAATTGTAACAGATTTTGAAAAGTATCATGAGTTTTTACCTGAAGTGAAATCTGTTACAATTACAAAAGTGACACCTGAGTATAAAGAGATGGAGTATCACGTTTCATTATTAAAGACATTTAAGTACAAAATCAGAGCTACTGAAAAAGCTTTCTCTAAAGTCGAGTTTCATTATACTGAGGGCGATGTTTTTAAAACGATGAAAGGACTTTGGCTTATCGAGCCTGAGGGAAATGATAAGTGTAAAGTTAATTATACAGTTGAAGCAACTTTTGGAATGCTAGTTCCGAGTGCGGTTGCGAACACTCTCGTGAGTGCAAACTTACCTTTAATGGTGAGTAACTTTAAAGCACGAGTTAAGAAAATATACGGAAAGTAAAAATATGACATCTCAATCAGATGATAAAAAACAGAAGCATCAAAATGATTCAAAAATAAATGATGCGAAAAATGATTCAAAAAAAGACATGGCGTCGTCTACATTAATAGGTGAAACATTTAAAAAAATACTTTCCTCTGGATCGCCAACTGAGATATCTAAGGAAATTTTAGGTACTGCTGTAGGACAAGTTTTAAAAGCTAAGGATGATATTACGCTTAAGGCAACGAATGAGATTATTGCTTTAATTAGAAAAATAGACTTCGTTAAAGAGTTTTCTAAATTTGCAGAAAATCATAAGTTTAAAGTGAGCGCTGAGATTGAAATTATAAAAAAAGAGGATTCTAAAAAATAATGTCTAAAACCTATAAAACTTATAATCCCGCAAGCGGAGCATTTTTGAAGGAAAGATGTTTTGTAGATTTGGAGACAATCCAAAACTCATTAGATGTTTTGCAAAACGGCTTTAATGAATGGAAAAAACTGAGTTTTAAAGACAGACAAGAAAAACTTAAAGCTGTAAATGACATTTTAAAAACAAAGCGCGAAGAAATAGCGAAATCCATAACTGAGGAGATGGGTAAGCCCTATTATCATTCATTAGCTGAAGTGGATAAGTCTTTGAAGGCTATTGATTATATGTGTGAGCATGATTACGTTGATTTAGAACCAAAGAAAACTCATGCTTTAGAACAAAGTGAAAACACGACTTACGAAGTTGTTTTGAAACCAAAAGGAATTATATTAGGGATTATGCCTTGGAATTTCCCTTTGTGGCAGTCAATACGCATGATTTATCCCACGATATTGATGGGGAATACAGTGTTATTAAAACAATCTGAAATTACACCGACAACAGGTGAAATTTTAGATGAAGTTTTTAAAAAATGCGGATTATCATCGATTTTTAGGCATCATATTTTTCATCATGAAAATACGGAAGCTATTATAGCTGATCCACGTGTAAAAGGTGTAAGTCTTACGGGTTCGGTTCGTGCTGGGAGAACTTTATCCTCGCTTGCTGGAAAATACATGAAAAAAGGAGTTTTTGAGCTAGGCGGGAGTGATCCTTATTTAGTTTTAGAAGACGCCGATATTGAAAAATCAGCTCAGGTTATTGCAAAAACAAGGCTTATCAATACGGGGCAAACATGTATTGCGGCAAAAAGAGCTTTTGTTCCAAAAGAAAAAGCGAATTTTTTTTATGAGTCTTTGGTGAAACAGTTAGAAAAAATGTCTTACGGTAATCTCTATGAAAGATCGACTCAATTAGGGTCTTTGGCTCATGTTAAGTTTAGAGAAGATGATTTGGTTCGTTACGAGGCGCTAAAAAAATATTCAAATGTGATTTATGAAAAATATGTGAGTGAGAGTTTTTTAAATACATTAACTGTGAACAGTGAAATGCAAGCTTATGCTCCTGTTAGAGTTTTAAAAATAAAAAATAATAAAGATTCAGAGATGCTAGATCTTATGAAAGAGAATGAGTTTTTTTCACCAACACTCATCGTGTTTGAGTACGATAATATAGAAGAAGCTCTTGCTTTGGTGAATGGAACTGATTTTGGTTTAGGAGGCGCTGTCTTTTCTCAAGATTTAGAAAAGGCAAGACATATCGCTTTGCAAATCGATTCTGGTATGGTTGGCATAAATGAGGCTGTTAAATCAGATGTTATGCTTCCTTTTGGAGGTGTTAAATCTTCCGGGCAAGGGCGTGAGATGGGTCTATTGGGTTTTTATGAGTTTTGTGACTCTCAAGTTGTAGCTACGCATAAATTTTAAAAAATAAAAGGTTTTAAACTGTGCAAAATCATGAAAATCTACCATGGAGTTCATTTGAACATGAAGTGTGGAAACTTTTAAAAAAACATACGTTAGATAAAAAAGAGTGTTTTATTTTAGCTGTATCAGGTGGAATAGACTCTGTCGTTATGTTTAAGTTAATGCAAAGGCTTAAGCCAAAGGCTAAGCTGATTGTTTGTCATTATCATCATGGAAATGCCGAGAATTTATCACAAAACCTATTTAGAGATGAGTGTGAAAATAGAGTTTCTGAGTTAGTTAGAAATGAAAACAATCCGTTGATTACATATGTAACTGAAAAATCAGATAAGGTATTAAAAACAGAAAATGATTTTAGAGAGGCTAGATTTACTTTTCTAAGACATGTTCAAAGAAAAAATCCAGATAGTGTGATTGTGACAGCTCACCATAAAGATGATCAGTTAGAAACATGGTTGCTTAAACTCATCCGTGGTACAGGTGTTGATAGCTTGGAAAATTTTAATTTTTGGAACGGCGATATCTTAAGACCTCTTATTGGAGTTTCTAAGTTGGATATTACTCAATATGCTGAAGAGCACAGGTTAAAGTGGTGTGAGGATCCATCTAATAAAGAGAGTTCTTATTTGAGAAACTGGATTAGAAATGAGTGGTTGCCTCAATTAGAGCAGAAATTGCCAGGATCTATTAATAATATTAGCCTATCTCTTGGGCGACTAATGAGTGAAGTTAGTCCAGTAGATAATGTTATAGAAATTAACTATGAATACGGTGTGTTACATAATGTTACGAAGGCTCAATTTTCTAGAAGTCATTTTTTGGCTTTAAGTCATCAAGATCAAATTAAAACGCTCGCCAGAGTCATGCGAAAGTTTAATTTGAGTAGTTTTTCTCAAGGACAGCTCGAAGAAGTTAAAAAACGCCTCGACAAAAATCAAAAAGAACTCACTTTTATGATAATTGGTGTTAATTGGTTTATTAACGCGGAGCAGGTTGTGGTACAATATAAACAGGACTCTACAAGTTAAGAGAGTAGTTTGAACGGATAAAAAGGAATTTTAATGAAAGCAAATCAAAAATCACTCGCTTTATGGTTTTTTATTATAGTTATATCGGTTTTCTTTTTTCAGGCTTGGGAGATGAAAAAACAAAAAACTATTGTGGATTTTGATTATCCCAAGTTTTTGAAAGCTGTTGAATTGAAAGAAATCAAGGATGACTCCATTGTTTTTTTTCTAGATTCTAAAACCATACGTGGAGAAATGAAGCCTGAGTTTGAAAAACGTTATAACGGTACTAAGTTTGAGTTTAACGCAAATACTGAAAAAGCAGATGATGCGATTAAGCCTTTTGGATATATTCCTAAATATGAAAATGCTCAGTCTGAGAATTTCTTATCTTCGTTTTTCATGAATTGGTTGCCTCTTATTTTAATCGTCGGGATGTTTATTTTTATCATGCGTCAAATACAATCTGGCGGCGGTAAAGCGATGTCTTTCGGTAAATCAAGAGCGCGCTTAGTAGAAAATAAAAACAAAGTAACTTTTAAAGATGTAGCTGGTGTTGATGAAGCTAAAGATGATTTGCAAGAAATTGTTCACTTTTTAAAAGATCCAAAAAAATTCACTAAATTAGGTGGTCGTATACCTAAGGGTGTTTTATTAGTGGGGCCTCCAGGAACCGGTAAAACTTTGTTGGCAAGAGCTGTAGCTGGTGAGGCTGGTGTTCCATTTTTTACAATTTCAGGTTCAGACTTCGTTGAAATGTTTGTTGGGGTGGGTGCGAGTCGTGTAAGAGATTTATTCGAGCAAGGTAAAAAAAGTGCTCCGTGTTTGATTTTTATAGACGAGATCGATGCTGTAGGTCGCCACCGTGGAGCTGGGATGGGTGGTGGACACGATGAGCGTGAGCAAACCCTGAATCAGCTTCTTGTTGAAATGGATGGTTTTGAATCAACTGAGGGTGTGATTTTAATCGCAGCTACAAATAGACCAGACGTGTTAGACCCAGCTTTATTGAGACCAGGTCGTTTTGATCGTCGTGTCGTTGTTGGCAAGCCTGATTTAAAAGGTCGCGAGCAAATTTTATCTGTGCACATGAAAAAAACTCCATTGGGACCAGATGTTGAGGTTTCTAAAATTGCACGTGGAACTCCAGGTTTCTCTGGAGCTGACTTAGAAAATTTAGTCAATGAGGCTGCGCTAGTGGCGGCTAGATCCGATA
>JBKBTW010000186.1:0-4982 GCA_046291245.1 Pseudobdellovibrio sp.
TGTCAAAAAGGATCAGATTTTTCAGTTTCAGCCAAATTCAAAAACTCTATTAGCTGTTCATACACACCATCCATTTTAGCTTATTATCACTTTTCAAAATTATTTGATATGGCTCGTGTTCCTACAGCTGTCTTAAGAACGATGGATAAAGAACAACATAGAGCCATCGTTAAACAAGCCCCAACACTTATACCTGAACTCAAAGGACAACTTATTTATCAAAATTGGTTGAATTTCGAAAAACAACATACGCTCGGAACTAGCGATAATCTTTTTGATAGCTCTAGAGAATATGTTTACGGCGCACTAGTTGAAAACCCAAAAAAAGAAATCAAATACACTGAGCTCAACACATCGCCTAGTTATCAAGTGCGCTACGAAAATTTTATCAAAAAACAAGCTTACAAAAACTTAACCGACTCACGTACGGTGAGTGAAATCGCTGGCACTTCAACAACAGCAGCTAATATCCAAACGGCTGTGCAAATGAAAGATATCGCAGATATGATCGTTCTTGATACTTTACTTAATCAACAAGACCGTATTGGAAATATTCACTATAAATTTGTCTGGTATGAATTAGTTAAAAACGCAGATGGAACACAAAAAATCATTAAAACTAAATCAAAAGCCACAATCGTGAATAAAGCGATCAGCATCCCCGCTAACGAAAAAGCTCTCCAAGCTAAAGGTGCTTTTCTAATTAAAGAAATGCTCCTTAAAGATAACGATTGCGGTGTTGCAAAATCTAATGAGATGAAACGCGTAAAAGCGCTCGAGAGTTTAGCTCATATGTCGAGAACAGCCTACACAAACATTTTAAACTTTCATAAAGTAGTTAAAACTAAGGCTGTCACGCAATGGATGCAAAATGAACTTTTAATGACACCATCTGATATAGGAACTGTAGCTAACGCGAATAGCTTTTTAAATAATTTGGACTATATTGTTAAAGTTTTAAAAACGAAATGTGAAACTGGAAAATTACGTCTTGATTTAGATATGGAGGATATTTTATCTAAAAGAAAACAAGCTCCAGCCGATTGTGCGCCTTAAGACCGTTTTAGAGTCTATATAAAATGAAATGCCTCCGATAAAAATTTGGAGGCATTTTTACTTTAAATTAACGACTTATAGACCAAGGTGGGTTATTCCCTAAAATTTTATGGGGATTATAACCTAAACTCACCAATCGACTCCATTCTAAATCAAAAAATTTTTTTTGAACATTTATATAATATGCATCTGGATAATCTTTTGGCTTGTAACAATCAGACTCTGGTCCATAAGTTTTGGAAGAACAAATACTAAACTTAACCTCATCATCCTTATCAGCAATGGAGTCTCTCCATTCTTGCACAGTTAAAGCTTTATTATGATTAACAGAAGGATCAAACACATAAACTTCGCTTCCATATCTCACTGCCACGGCCACATGATACCACCATCTAACAATTCCTGATCGAGAGTATTCCGTTTCTGCACGCAAATTACCAAAAGCAAAAATTTTATTTAACTTCAAGTTTTTATCATGATCTAAAAAAATAGACATCATCATGGCACGAACATAACAGCCATCATCAGGATAAAACCAAGTTATCCGACGAGCCTCCAAATAAGCGTCTTTTGTTTCGATAAAAGGCGTGTTTCTGACATACTCATAGTATCCAGTCACCTGATCTAACGTCTCCACAAGAGGTACTTTTGATAGATCCACTTCACTTAAGTTTTTAGCTACATCATGTGCTGTTTGGCTTGATTCATCAATTGAATCAGAATAAATCCGTGGTGATCGCGCAATGGAGCGCAGGCGCGCATTCTGATAACTCTCTCCTTCATAACGTAGAGCTGATAAACTTGCTTGCGCATTTAAAGGGGCCACTCCATACAAGAAAAAAATAAAAAAGAAATACTTTTTCATCCACATACCTCTCATGTGAGCATAATGTAGCGAGGGCACTTCTCGTGTCAAATAAAAAGGGCCTTAACTCTTCGTCAAAGCCCTTTCGCTTAACTCTTTATTTTGTATTTAAAACGTATTTACAAAAAACTATTCGTCGTGTTCTTCAGTGTGTGAAGAAGACGATAAATCCTCTTTTGACAACTCCGGAAGAACCTCTTTAGTTCCTTTTGGTGGATTTGCCTTTAAATAGTCCTTAATTTTAGCGGGATCAGGCGCTAACATTGTAAACATATTTTTGCCTTCTGTTTTAGGTTGCGCCTCAACAAGAGCCAAATCTTTTACGTAATCAATAGCTTTATTAATGACTTCCAAACCCATTTCTTGATGAGACATCTCACGCCCCATAAAACGCAAATTAACTTTGACTTTATCGCCATCCAATAAAAAACGCCTTGCATGCTTCATTTTAGTTTCAAAATCGTGTTGATCAGTGCGCGGACGCATTTGAATTTCTTTGATCGTCACAACCACTTGTTTTTTACGAGAAGCTGCCGCTTTCTTTTTGTTTTCGTACTTATACTTACCGTAATCCATAATCTTACACGTAGGTGGCTGAGCTGTAGGAGCAATTTCAATTAGATCTAAGCCTCTATCTTCAGCAAGGCGAATACCTTCAGGAACAGTCATCACTCCCAACATTTCGCCTTCTTCATCGATTACGCGTATCTGAGGAGCACGAATATCACGGTTAACACGAAGTCCGTCTTTATCTCCTCTTTTTTTATCTCTATCCATTCTGTTAAAGCCACCGCCACTGCGGTTATTATTAAACTGGTTTATGCAAACCTCCTAAGTTTGACTTATATCCAAGCTACGCCTCTATTGAAGCCTTGAGCTCTCTATTTTTTTTGTTCTTTATAATCATCTCGCAGGCTTTTTCCCACGGGATGTTGTTATGTAAACTTCCATCACTTAAACGAATCGACACTGTGCCCGCCTCGGCCTCTTTATCACCGACAATAATCATGTATGGCACTTTCATGAGCTGAGCCTCACGGATTTTGTAATTTAACTTCTCATTACGTTTATCAAACTCCACGCGGACTTCATTTTGATGTAAATAACCTTTAACTTTATCACAAAACTCATTCACTCGATCGGTGACATTTAAAATCATAACTTGAGTTGGAGACAACCATACAGGTAAGTGTCCTGCCGTATGCTCTAAATACACACCTATAAAACGCTCCAAAGAACCTAAAACCGCGCGATGAAGCATCAAAGGAGTGTGTTCAACATTATCTTCCCCTGTGTACTTTAAATTAAAGTTTTGTGGAAGATTAGGGTCACACTGTACAGTTCCTAATTGCCACGGACGCTTCAAGGCATCTACGAACATAATATCCAGCTTAGGACCATAAAAAGCCCCATCGCCAGGATTGATCTCATAAGGAATATTCAAGCTTTGTAAAGCTTGGGATAAAGCACCTTCTGCTTTATCCCAATCCTCTTCTGTACCAATCCTTTTTTCAGGACGAGTTGAAAGATAAACTTTATAATCACTCATTCCAAGTTTTTGATAAATCTCATTCAACATTTCAACAAAGCCTTTAATTTCACTTTGCAATTGATCCTTCGTGCAAAAGATATGACCATCATCTTGGCAAAATGTACGAACACGCGTTAAACCCGATAACGCTCCCGAAACCTCATAACGGTGCAAACGACCAAAATCAGCCATACGATACGGAAGATCTCTATATGAGTACTTCTCGGAAGCAAATAACAAACAATGAGATGGACAGTTCATAGGTTTAGCACCAAAATCACGTTCATCCACTTTAGTAAAAAACATGTTGTCTTTATAATTAGCTAAATGACCTGATGTCTTAAACAACTCTGTATCAAAAATCTGCGGCGTGATAACTTCGTTGTAACCATATTTAAAATACAACTCGCGTAAATACTTTTGAAGCTCATTGTAAACAATAGCTCCACGACCAGTAAAAAAGGGAGAGCCTGGTGCCCAAGGGTGAAACGTAAACATACCCAGCTCTTTGCCAAGTTTTCTATGATCACGTTTTTTAGCTTCCTCGATATTTTTTAAATACTCTTCGAGTTCTTTTTTGTCTTGAAAAGCTGTCGCATACACACGCTGTAACATTTGATTAGCTTGATCACCCTTCCAGTAAGCTCCAGCTACGCTCATCAATTTAAATGCTTTAATTTGCCCTGTACTTTGCACATGAGGACCACGACACAAATCAAACCAATTACCTTGATGATAGATTCCAACTTCAGTTTCACCTTTAGTTGCAAGATCTTGAATTAATTCAACTTTAAAACGCTCACCGATTCCTGCAAAAGTTTCTATGGCTTTGTTGATAGGCCAATTTTCGCGAACTAAAGCTAAATCCTTTTTTTGGATTTCTTCCATCTTTTTTTCGATCTTTTCAAAATGCTCTTCTGTAAAAGTAAATGGAGAATCGAAATCATAATAAAATCCATTCTCTACCACTGGACCAATTGTAACCTTAACCTCTGGCCAAATCTCTTGTACAGCTTGTGCCATTAAGTGCGCAGCCGAATGTCTGACAACTTCTAAAGCTTCTGGTGATTTCGTTGTGACAATTTCAAGTTTAGTTCCATCTTTAAGAGGAGTCCTGAAATCTACGACCTCTTTTGATCCATTAATTTTTGCTCCTAAAGTATCTTTTGCCAATCTTGAACCAATAGACTGAGCCACTTCCAATGTTGAAGGCTCATGATCAAACTTCTTAACTGAATTATCTGGTAAAATTATATTTACTTCTGACATAGAACACTTCCGCCTAAAGAAATCACCGCAAAACAAAACTTGGGGCTTTGCAGAGACAGGTTTATTTTTATTTTTAAAGAATTATTAAACACTTAACACCATTACTTTTATTATTACTTTATAGTTTTTTCGAATCATGTAAAAAAAAAGACATTAGAATAACGGACATTTTAAAGATTAAAATGTCATGGTATTTGTGGTGGTCATACTGGTGATAACTGTCATTCGCATAAAAGCTAACATAATACAAATTATGACAAG
>JBKBTW010000187.1:0-4939 GCA_046291245.1 Pseudobdellovibrio sp.
CTAAAAGTTCTGGAGTCTCCCCTACGGCTGCAGTTATTTGTGTAACTGTTGGAGCTGTAGCCTCATTTCTAACTCCAATTGGCCACCATGGAAACTTACTTATTTTAGGACCTGGCAATTATAAGTTTACCGATTTTTTAAAAATCGGACTACCTCTTACAATCGTAATTGCTGTGATCACCAGTTATATGTCTCTGCATTTATGGGGATAGTTAATTCACAACCCGGCCATTTTGCAATTCTATGATTTGATCATAATCTTTTAGTGTAGATAATCTATGTGCTATCGTAACAAGTGTAATTCCCTCTAAAGATGTGCGTATGACTTTTTGCACTAAGGCATCAGTTTCTAAATCAACACTGGCTGTAGCTTCATCTAAGAAAATAACTTTAACCTGCATCAATAAAGCACGCGCAAGGCAAATAAGCTGCCTTTGTCCTTGAGATAAATTAGCACCATTTTCCGTGATATAATGATTTAAACCCTCTGGTAAATTCTCCACAAAGTCTTTAAGGCCTACTTTGTTTAAAACCATCCAAACATCAGCATCAGTTTTTTCATGATATCGATCTAAATTAGAGCGCAAAGATCCCATAAATAAAGTTGGATCTTGCGGAATAACGGCTAAATTTTTTCGAAGTATCTCTAATGGCACTTTCGAAATAGATAACCCATCTAGAAAAATATCTCCTCGATAAACATCAACAAATCTGTACACAGCTTGAAATAACGTTGATTTTCCAGAACCCGTTCGACCCACTACACCTGCTCTAGCTCCAGATGAAATTTTAAAACTTACTCCTTTTAAAACATCAGGTAGATGTTCGGCATATTTAAGATGCACATCTTTAAACTCCAACGCTCCACTTGAAGGCCAATGCGGGTGCTTCTTAACGAAATCACTTGCCTCGACTGTGTTTTTCTCTGCAGGCAGCTGCATGTAAAAATCAAGCCTCTCAACGGAAGTCATTCGGGATTCTAAATCTGAAAAAATACGAACACCCCAATTAAGATGTCTCCAAAACTCTAACGAGTATAAAGTCACAAGGCCAGCCAAACCAATACTTAACCACCCTTGATGAGTGACAAACACAATTCCCATCGCCGTAGTCACTGATATAGCAGCTCCTACTAAAGGAATACGCGAAGAAAACCAACGATTAACCATGTAGTGTGTGTAGAACATTTCCGTGGATAAATGAAGCTTAGCTAAAAACTCTTTCTCAAACCAAGCTTGAGCTTTAAACGATCTTAAAACTGTTAACCCCTGTAAAGTTTCTTTAAAGTGAGCATATCGAGGAGATCGCGCTAATGAATCCAGCCTTTTAATTTCTCGTGCAACTTTACGATATGATTTTTGTATCGAGTAATAAATCATGAATACAGGAATTAAAAACACCAAACTTAAAGGCAAAGCTAAGACGATTAACATAAATGACATTAAAACACTAAAAAGTGATCTTACTGCGTTTTCAAATGTCCATTGTAAATGAATATCAACAGACTCCACGTCCCTAGAAAATCTCTGAAGAATACGACCAATCGGAGTACTGTCAAAAAATCGAATTTGCGCATTCAAAACAGATTTTAACATGTTGTCATGATATATACGACCAGCACTGATCCCGCGGTACGTCCACCAAAATGTATCCACAAAAGAAACAAACATACCTAACAAACCTATGATCCCGTAACCGATAATCAAAGTAAATGGCTCCAACTGAGAATTCATTTGTGTTAACCACGCTTTTTGCAGCATAGGCATTGCGACAGCTACGATCACACTTAAAAACAATAAAACAATAAAAAACTTACGAAAGCGACTTTGCCCACCTAATGACTTAACATAAGACAAATAAATGTCCTTACGAACAGCTCCGATCTCTCGATCTTCATCAACTGTCACTCTTCCTGCTGAATCCATACCTGCTTGAGTGCTTTCAGACAACATCGTGTTTTTAATTTGAATTTCACTTTTTTGGTTTTGCTCTTCTATGGATAAAAACTCTTTGAATTCGTTAACTGTTTTCATCAACTCATCGAATGTTCCATAGTAATAATGGCCGTCCGTTAAAAATAAAACTTTGTCAAACTGACTCAAATGCGAAATCCTGTGTGTCGCCATCACGCGAGTTTTTGATTTCCATTTTCCGAAGATAAGATTTTCACAAAGCAAATCCTCAGTTGTTGGATCTACAGCTGATAATGGATCATCTAAAATAATAACATCAGGCTGGCTCACGTAAGCTCGAGCGATACTGACCCTTTGCCTTTGCCCGCCAGATAAATTGACTCCTCGTTCTCCTATCTCAGTCTCTAATCCCTTGGGAAATAACTGGATATCATTTTGTAAACATGAAAGCGCAATGGCTTCATTTAACACTTCAGACTTAACATTAAAACCAAAAGTAATGTTTTCCTTCAGAGAGGCATTAATAATAAAGGCTTCTTGCGGCACATAAGCTTTTTGTAAAGTTTTATTAAACTTTACATCACCCTGTTGCGGTTGAATTTCATTTAAAAGCAAATGCAGCAAAGTAGACTTACCCGTTCCAACTCCTCCGACTATGGCTACAGATTCACCCTCTATAATATCAAAAGATAAATCTTTAAAAATATTTTCTTTGTCTTTTTCATAGGAGAAACTCACATGATTTAAAGAAATTACTTTTTTGTTTTGGCTATGATCCAATGTCGTTAAATTTTCTTGTTGTACAGATTCAACTGTTTCTGCCTTCAAAAAATCTGTGATCCGCTTACCGCTGACAAAAATCGTCATGAACCGACCAATAAAACGTGTTAATCCGCCAAAGTGATCTTCCATAAGTGCAAAAATAGAAACACACGTTAAAACCAGCGGAAGATCTATTGGCTGTCCACGCAAATAATGTGTATAAAGCGCTACAAACAATACAACAGTAGATATCGAAGCATACAATATACCCCAAAAAATTTCTACTTTCGCTAACTTCATTCTGGACTGAATTTCTTGATTTCTTATGGAGCTCACTTCTTTGAGGATACTTCTTTCCCAGCCAAAGTACTTAATAACTCGTATAGCATTTAAAATTTGAGTCATTAAAGTCATACGTTGATCACGCTTAGCCATTAAGTTTTCCTCTAAAGAGATAAACTGCTTTGCTAAAACCTGTGTCAACGGAACTAAAATAATAATCACGAATATCGCAGCCAGCGCAGACCATCCTAAGTAGTAAAACAACAAAGCCGAACACCCTATCAATAAAACAACAGCATTTATCAAATCTATTGTTGTAATAGCTGCATCCCCTAAGGCATCTGCATCTGTACTCATAAAATTAACTATGTCACCAATTTGGTATTTTTGCTTGGCATTGTTAGATAATTTTAAGGCATGTTTATAAATTTTTTTATTCACTAGATTTGTAGCTGTTTGAAAATAATTGAGCGTTTGATAAAAATAATGCTGTATCGTAATCCCATTACCTGCACCGCAAATTCCAAAACCTAAGGCCAAAAAACAAAGTCCTATCAATTGACCTTGAGTTTTATGAGGTTGCTGCAATAACTCCATAAACTGATGAATTAACACAGGTGTCGCGAACGAAAACAAACTTGCAACGATTTGAAAAATCACAGCTTTTGTTAGCATTTTTTTACAAGTTTTAAACAAACTAAAATAAAGAGATTTTGCCGAAGACCAATCAATTTGTGCATCATCAATGGACGTCGTGTAAACATTTAAATGCTCAGGAACACGTAAACGATCCTCAGGCGTGATTTCCGCAACCGCACCCTTTTGATTTTTAGAACGAATAAGCTCTGCTGCTTGAGAGAAAAGAAATCCATGAAATGCCATAATCTTTAGTACATGGGAATATGTGTTATAGCAAGATATGACAAAGGCCTACTCATTGGCAGGCCTTTACATTCAAAAATTAAAATATTTAAAAATATTTCTTATAAACTGTGATCGATTTCTGATTTAATATTTATTTTTACAGCGTGATTTAAACCTTGAGATAAATTCTTAATCGATACTGTAGGATTTTGTACAACACGACTTTGAAGTTTAACAAATATAGGCTCACGGATAGCTAAATTGTTGTCCTGCAAAACACATTGACGTGCTAAACGCGCTTCCATGTTTATAACGATAGGAGCCTTTACATTTGCTGTCATTTGAGTTGGATCATCTGGGATAGTGATGATATTCATAAACGTTGGTTTTTGCTCAGGTTTAACTTTTAAAAGCTCTTGTTCACTTTTAGTTAAAGTCACTGAATAATATTGGCCAAAAATTTCAGGCTCTAAAACCGGAAATGCAATAGATGGCAATTCACAGCTTTGCAGCCATGCAAAAATGTCATCATTTGGATCATCGAGCAAAACGAAATGACGAAGATCTTGGAAACCAAGTAACCCTTCCGGAAATACTAGAGTATCCTCTTGCTTTAATTCGATTTGACCGAAACGAGTCGTATTAATAACCACGATCCCCCCATGCTTAATTTTTAAGACACTCGATCATCCTTAACCGGTTAAGAAAATATTGACCTTAAATTAGTATTGCTTCAATTTTTTTATGTATTTAACGCTTGTAGTTATTAAGTTTTATGCTTATTTCTCTTAATAAGTCTTAAGAGGTCATCATCATTAAGCTAAATGAACTGCCAGAGGAGTTACGCTAGTCAAAGAAAAGTTATAGAGCGAGTTCTATTCTGGCTTTAAAAGCTTAGAAATATTCTTAACTTTATCTTGGCTTACTTGAACTGATTGCTGATTTTGATCTTGAATAGCTAAGTAAACTTCTTCACGGTGGATTTTCGTGTCTTTAGGAGCTTCAATCCCCAAACGCACTTGTTTACCTTTGATTTGAACCACACGGATCTTGATATGATCATCGATGGCTATGCTTTCTCCTAACTTCCTTGTAAGTACGAGCATTTTAAAAGACTC
>JBKBTW010000188.1:0-4939 GCA_046291245.1 Pseudobdellovibrio sp.
TAAAATAAGCCGCAGTGATGACAAGGTTTACAATCACGCCTAGACCTAAAAAAACAATCAGAAAAAATATTTTTACAACCATATCGTATAAGTTTATGTTGAAACTGTCTTGTAAAAGATTATATACAGCATAGATAAGATACGAAATTGTAAAGACTAATCCTTGAAAAAGCATGGGTAACTCTACTCTTAAAAAATAACCTTTACTAAAGGTGTACCAGGGCCAAGGATGTAGTAAAATGTTTGCCCTTGTCTTAAGTTGAAAACATACGTAAAGAGTCCTTTATAAAGAAAAGCATCATTTAATGAGTCAACGGCAAAAAGCAACAGAAGAAACTGTACCATGATGTAAGATGGGATCTCTACGCCATTTATATTTTTAAAGAGACTCATTACAACAACTGTTTGTGTGAGGTAAAAAAATGCCTGAGGTAATAACTCACCAACACCTTGCTTCCAGCGATGATCAAAATTTAAAAAGCTAATTTTAGAAATACTAAAAATAAATTGTATGGATGATTTAAGATTTAAAAAGTAATTAGACATAAAACAAAGATCTCCAACGATTTTCAATAAAAAGATTAAGTCTATAAATTAAAAAACTCCATAACAATCCAACAAGAGTAATGACTAAGATCAGAAGTTGATTTGCTATATGAGGATTTGGAAAAATCTCTATAGGTAAGCCCACGACTAAAGATATTGGGCTATAGAATTTAAGATTATTTGAAATATTCAAAAAACTTAAAGGAAATGCAGCTCCTGATAAAACCCAAAAAGTAGAATGAAAAAAAGAGGCAAATAAATTTTCATAACCACGCGGTGATAGGTAACCAAATAAAATTTTTAAAAGCGTTAAATTAAGAACACCTAGTAAAAGCCATAAAATGATGACTAAAGAAAGAACTAGATTATGAGTTTTCCAAAAACAGATTCCAAAAAGGGCTAAAAGCCACATTTGATAAACTCGCATTTTTATAAGGCTAGAGAAAATGTCATGGTAAAAAAGAAAACATTTGATCTTGGTAAGAGATCAAGCCAATTATTATAAGCGTGAACTCTCTCTTTCGGGTGGAACTACGGTTATTCTTTTATCCTCAAAAGCGGGTTATTCTTCAGATTTGCTTATCACTTTACATGGTGGACCTGAAAGTTACGAAGGAACTGAAATTCGATATTTAGGGATGTATAGACAACTATTAAGAATGGGTTGGATGATCGCAATTCTAAAAAAAATAAATCATAAATATTATAAACTGTTAAGAAAAAGAACTGGTTGTGTTTTTTATTTTCAAAAATGTAATCATAGCCCGAAAACTTTTAAACAATCTTATTTTAGATATAGGAGCGCATTCTTATGGTTGTTAAAAATGCGAATATCTCATATCTAAAAACAATTCAGATTTAAACCTAAATCTCTTTTAATTCTCTTTTTCTGCATGAGTTTGAAAAGGCCTTAAAAACTCAGTAAGCGCAGGCACGTACTCGCTTGGAAAATCACGTAGGCCATTTAGATGGCCAGCTTCTGGTAGGGAGAGTTTTTTCCAATTTAAATTTTTTTGATCTTCAAAAACTTCATCAATATCTTTAGGCGCAATAAGTTTATCTCTCCACCCACGAATGCTCAGTAGTGGAAAACCTTGAGGAAAATCGTTTAAATCGTTGTTGATATCTTTGTGTAAAGAAGGACTCCATCCCAAGGCCATAGCTGGTGTACCAACTAATCGTAGAGGCAAAGAAGAAACACCCATTTGATGCTCGAGAAGTTTGTAAGATGAATATAAAAAGTGACTTGGACCACCTGGGCCACTATCGCAGATCATCGCTATAATATCAGTTTGTTGCGCTTTAAAACGACGAGCCATGGCCTCTATTGCGCAAGCCGCAACATTTGAAAAGGCGAACATAATCTTAGTCTTGTAGTCCGATAAAAGATTTAAATGCTCTTCAATTTGATCAGCTAATGCGTGCTTCATACCAAATTTTTTTGAAACATGAGAGTAAGGAACATAGTAATGATCTTTTGCATCGTCTTTTAAATTGAAAACATAAGCATCAAAACCCAACTCATTTACTAACTCAATATGACGTTTAAGAGCTTTTTTGTGACCCTTAAAAAAATGTGCGAAAAAAATCAAATGATCTGATTTTTTATTTGGTGATTTAAAAAGTTCGCCATCATCAAGAAAATTCATAGTACACCCTCAATTAAGAGAGGGGCTGTTTAAAGCCCCTTGATTTAGAATTCAATGTTTAGTGTTTTGGTGACTGTGTTTTTGAAGGCCAAAGCTCTGTCCAGTGAGGACGAGAGTCATTTTGATTTTGGCTCGCTTGAGCTGTTTCTTCAATAGTGGCCTTGTTTACAATAACTTTTTCTAAAGCTGTTTCTGATAACACTTTACCACAGGCTTCAATAACTGCTTCCGCATCAATTTCATGGAAATGATATATTTCAGCAGGACGTCCACACTTAGAGTGTTTGCGGACAGCGCACGATTCTTGTCGTACACCCACAATTGATCCTAAATTATCGAGTAAACCGGCCTCACCATCATGAACACTCACGATAGGTACACGACGACCAGAAGCCATGATCAGATCAGCAGAGCCAACGTCACCTTGGCGGTTTAAGTATAAATCAGAATTAATATTTAAACTGTTGCGAAGATAAGTGTAATCATTTTCGTGAGCTAAAATACCACAAAGTAAATCTGGAGATGTGACAACGATCACATTTGCATAAATACCGCGTGATAATAAATCCTCAGAAGCTTTGATAGCTTCAGTGCATAAAGCACCCATGGCAAAGATATTCACTACGTTATCGCCCGGTTCATAGCCAGCATAACCACGGTAATCAATAAGGTAATAAGCTCCTTTTAAAGTTTCTTCGCGAATAACAGATAGAATTTCATTTTCAGTTTTTGCGGAAACTTCTTCTTCATTTACTCCACCAATTACAGGAAATTCTGCACGTGAAAGCTTTCCTTCAGGATTGGCTTTGAATCGGAGCTGCTTATTTAAATACTTCATCATGTCTTTTTGCTCAACACCGCGTGTGACTAAGCGTAGGAGTGTTCCATTGCGGCCAGCGTTGTCATTTGTTAGGTGACGTCTGAATGTATCGCATAAAATCCAATCAAGTTCGATGCAGAAAAATGGCTCCCATGTGATTTGATTCGGAATTTGAAAATCAGATTTCCAACCGTGTTGCGCACCTTCTGGCGATAAAGTTACACCTGATGGAGTTCCAACACAGATAAAACTCGATTTCCAATAAAGATTGTAAAAATATTGATCAAGCGCACGTTTAATAAAGAAATCGTACACAGTCATTAAAGGCATTATAGGCACACCTAAAGTATCACGAATGCGTCCAAACGATCCAACACAAGACATCACATTACCTTCAGCGATTTCGAATCTCAAAAAGCGATCCGTAGCTTCTTCACCTGGAACAAGATCAGGAAGTTTTGTGTCTTTTACGCCGTATTCAGTCTCTACGTCTTCAACAATTGGAGCCCCAAAAATTTTACCATCCATAGCTGGGTTTAAATTTGTTGAGGTTCCAACATCTGGAGCCATAGTCATAAATAACTCGGCTGCGGTTTTCCATTTCTTTTCGTTATCAGTTAATTTGTCCATATCGGCATTTGCGATACGAGTCATTTTTGCTATTAATTGCCCTAGCATCCATTGAGTGTGGGGGTAGCTTGCCATTTTTGTGTTTATGTCTAATTTTTCTGGAAAGCCACCAAGCTGATCAAATTGTCCTAAGAAAAATTTTTGATTTTTATCTTTTAAAGAGTGTTGGGCTTTAATGTCGTTATACAGTTTATCGCCACGCTCCTTTAAAAATTTACCTTCTGCGGATTTAGGATCAAATCCTGCAAATAAAACATCACCCTTGATGCCTTGTTTAGCGCGCAGCTCTTCCATCTCTTCAGAATGGTTTAATGCCGAGTGATTTCCAGGTTGTGCAGCCATTTGTAAGCCCCAACCTTTTAGAGTGTGTACAATAAGGATTGTGGGTTTGCGTTTTGATTCTTTTGATTTCAATAAAGCTTCAGCGAGCTGGATAATGTCATGACCACCGAAATCACGCAACCCTTCATAAAGCTCTTCGTCTGTTATAGAGTCTAAAAACTTTTTAAGTTTAGAGTGCTCTTTTAACATATCCTTTTTAAGAGTTTTAGGATCTTTAACTAAAAGGAGTGATTGTAATTCATAATCGAATAATTCTTTTTCTAAAAAGGTTTTAAATAATTCACCATTCGGTTTTTTGAATAAAGCTAAACGTTTAGAGCCGTGACGAACTTGAATGACCTCCCAGCCATTGGCAGCCATTGATTTTTCGATGCGATCAGCATCAGTACCTTGCATGATGGATTGGTTCACAATACGGTGGCCATCAAGGGATTGACGGTTGTAATCGACGATCCAAGTTAAATTTCCAATTTCGCGTTCTGCAAAATCAGGAACAGCTTCATACATCGAACCTTCGCGGAATTCAGAGTCTCCTGATAAAGCCCAAAAGTGAGCATCAGCAGGAACATCATAACCATGTTCACGTGCGAATCTATAGGCTAAAGCCATGTAACCTGCTTGAACAGGTGGAATGCCCACGGTACCAGATGGGAAAAAGTTATGATGATCTGGATCATAAGTTGAGTGATAGGACTGGAGAACAGGTTCTCCATTTTTTGAGTACTTACGTAAACCCATCATGGCTGTGTTTTTTTCGTCTTCAGAAAGTTTTGAAAGATCAGCTTTTAAAAATAAGTCAAGCAAGTAGTTATAAGAGTGATCTGTAGGCGAGGCATGAGGTTTATTGGCAACATGATCAAAACCTGATTTTACAAGTAAATGCAATGCACCCATAATATGGAGAGCAGATGCAGATGCAGATTGATGTCCGCCAACTTTTGGATCGCCTTTA
>JBKBTW010000189.1:0-4311 GCA_046291245.1 Pseudobdellovibrio sp.
CTTATTAGAAAATATTAAATTATTAGCTGAGGTTGCAGAGTTAAAAGCAAATCCTAAGCGTTCAGGCACAGGTTTAGTGATTGAAGCTAAACTTGAAAAAGGCCGTGGGCCTGTAGCTACAATTTTAGTTAAAGATGGTTCAGTGTCCATTGGACAATATATAGTAGCTGGTTCAATGAAGGGACGTGTGAAGTCTCTTATGAACGATAAAGGTGAACGCACGCAAGAGGTTGGCCCTGGTATGCCAGCAGAGGTTTTAGGTCTTGAGGGTGTTCCGTCAGCAGGGGATCGCTTTGACGTTGTTAAAGATGAGAAAACAGCTGAAGAAGTTGTAACGATCAGAAAAAATGCAGCGTTAAAAGAAAAAGAGAGTCAGAAAAAAGTTTCTTTGGAAGATTTATTCTCTAAAGTGACTCAAGGTGAAGTTAAAGAATTTAACATCGTGTTAAAAGCTGACGTTCAAGGTTCGTTAGAGGCTATTCAAGGCATGTTAACGAAATTAACTTCTGTAGAAGTTAAAAATAAAATTATCCATGCCGCTGTAGGTGGTGTAACAGAGAATGACGTATTGTTAGCTCAAACGTCTAAAGGCGTTGTGATCGGATTTAATGTTCGCCCTGATGGTAACGCTCAAGCTAAAGCGAAACAACTTGGTGTAGATATCAGAAGCTACTCAATCGTTTATGAGATGATGGATGATATCAAAAAAGCGATGCAGGGATTACTTGCTCCGCAAGTTGTTGAAAAAGCAGTGGGTTCAGCAGAGGTGCGTAATACATTTACTGTGCCAAAAATTGGAACTATTGCAGGATGTTTTGTGACGTCTGGTAAGATTGCTCGTTCGAATATGTTACGTTTAGTTCGTGACGGAAAAATTATTTTTGAAGGCAAAGTTTCTTCATTAAAACGTTTTAAAGACGATGCTAAAGAAGTGGCTGAAGGATTTGAATGTGGTATCGGTATTGAAAACTACAATGATATTAAAGTTGGCGATGTTATTGAGGCTTTCGTTAAAGAAGAAATAGCTAGAGAGTTAACACCTGTTACTTAGTTTGAAAAAGTTGTAAGCTGGATTTAATTGGGAGCTTTTTATGAAGAATATGGGAGATGGAAGACGAGTTGCAAGGGTTGAACGTGAAGTTCAATCTGTAATATCGACTTTTATAATACAGCGCCTTCAGCGTGAGCTTCCAGGTCTTGTGACTGTGGGGAAAGTGCAAATTCCTGCTGATTTAAGATCGGCTCGTGTTTATGTTAGTTTATTGCAAATGAATGAAGGAGCTGTGGATTTATCTGTAGCTCCTCGAATTGATGTTTTAAAGCAAGCGATCGATATTCTTCAAAGCTGGGCTCCTGAAATTCAAGATGAAATCAGTCATAAACTTAAGATGAAGTATCTTCCTAAGGTCACTTTTTATGCGGATGAATCAACCGAAAAAATTCTTAAAATAGAAAAAATTATATCTCGTTTAAGCACGAACTCTGATGGTGAAGCCTCATTAGAAGATGATGACGAAGTAGAAGACTAAATGTCAAAACCGAGAACTCATTTGCATGGATTATTGTTGGTTGATAAACCAAGTGGTGTAACATCGCACGATGTTGTCAGTCGTGTTCGTCGATTAGCTCAGACAAAAGAGGTTGGTCACTCAGGCACGTTAGACCCATTAGCCAGTGGTTTGATGGTCGTGCTATTGGGTGAGGCTACAAAGCTCAGCTCAATTGTCACGGAGGGTGATAAGGCTTATGAAGTTCAGGTTGTACTCGGTGTAGAAACAGACACTCTGGATATAACTGGGGCCATAGAAAAACAATCGCAAGTCACATGTTTGAAGGCGCAAGTTGTAAGTGCAGCATTAGCTTTAAAGGGTGAGATGAGTTTGCCTATCCCCTTATACTCAGCTAAGAAAATTGATGGTCAAAAACTATATGAATATGCCAGAAGCGGTGAGCCTGTAGAGATTCCAGAAAAGCTGATGTCTTTTTGGAGTGTTGAATACATTGAAAATCTGCAAATGGAAAAAGAGCATAAATACTCTTTTAGGTTGCACTGTTCAAAGGGAAGCTTCATCCGTTCGTGGGTGAAAAAATTAGGAGAAGAGCTAGGAGTAGGGGCTACTCTATCGGCTTTGCGACGGATTAAATCACATAACTTCACTTTGGAGCATGCAGCGCCGTTGGGCGCAATGACAGAGGCGCAAATTGCAGGAACTTTGGATTTAAATTCAAGTCTGATTCCCATTTCAAGGGCTATCTCGGGTGTGAAAAAAGTTAAAGTTTCAGGGCATGATGAGGTGCTTTTAGGAAACGGGCAAATCAGTCATGATTTACGCTCAAGATTGATTATTTTATTTAATCCAGAAAGCGATCAGTGGGTTTTTGCTTTATCAGCTCAAACAGGGCAAGTGATGGCTATTATAGGTTTGGAAAAAGAAGTTGGCTTTAAGATTAAGAGAGTTTTTAAATATTAGTTTAAACTTAAAAAGGATCTTTTAATTGCAGCTCTGTAAAAGATGGTTTTAGCCAAGATCGATTTTTGGGTAGAACTTTTAAAGATCACTATTTTTTTGCATAAAAAATACACATAATTATTCTAACTTATTGAAATATATTATTTTCTTGCAAATAAAGAGAGTGGTTGTTACAAAATTGAAGCGTTTCTGATTCATAAGTCAGCCATGACGATGCTATCGGGGCGTTTAACAAATAAGGAGCTATAATGGCAGTTACTAAACAACAAAAGGCAGAAATTCTTAAAAAATTTAAAACAGCTGAATTAGACACTGGTTCTCCAGAAGTACAAGTGGCTTTACTAACAGCTCGTATCAACGATATGACAACTCACTTTGCAACTCACAAAAAAGATCACCATGGTCGTCGTGGTTTGTTGGCTGCAGTTAATCAAAGAAGAAGATTGTTAGATTATTTAAAATCTAAAAACACTTCTCGTTATGAGTCTTTAATTAAGGCTTTAGATATCCGTAAATAATTTTTTCTTAAAATTAAATTATCTTATGAAAAGGGGTTTGGTTACAAACCCCTTTTTTTATGCTTAAAAAATATCACAATCATAAAATTGAGTGTTTTTAGTAGGGGTTGGCTATCTATAGTTAAAACCCAAGGGGATAGGTTATTCTTGCTTTTTCGCGAGATAAAAAGCAAAATTATGGCTAAATATAGAGGAACAAAAACACATATCGGGATTTCATCTTTCACATAATTAAATTTTAGAAATTCCAAAAAAAGAATATAAAGGAGACCAGATGGTCAACACAGTAACAACGTCAGTTGCAGGAAAACAAATCACAATCGAAACAGGAAGACTGGCTAAACAAACAGATGGATCAGTGCTAGCAACATGCGGTAACAATATGGTTTTAGTTACAGCTGTATCAAGCAAAACAGCAAAACCAGATCAAAGTTTTTTTCCTTTAACGGTTGAGTACATTGAAAAGTTTTATGCTATTGGTAAAATCCCAGGTGGTTATTTTAAACGTGAAGGTAAGCCTTCAACAGATTCAGTTTTAAGTGCACGTATTATTGATAGACCAATTCGTCCATTATTTCCAGAAGGTTATTTAAACGATACTCAAGTTGTCGCAACGATCTTAAGTGCTGATGGATCGTTTCCGATTGATATATTATCATCACTAGGTGCTTCAGCTGCTTTGCATATTTCGGATATTCCGTTTAATGGTCCAACAGCAGCTTGCCAAGTTGGTCGTGTAGATGGCCAGTTTATAGCTAATCCAACTCCTGAGCAATTAGCTAAATCAGATATGGATATTATTGTAGCTGGTACTAAAAATGGTCTTTTAATGGTTGAGGGTGAAGCTAAATTTATCTCTGAAGCTGATGCTTTAGCGGCTCTTAAGTTTGGTCATGAATCTTTAATGCCATTATTACAAATGCAAGAAGAGTTGCGTGAAAAAACTGGTTCAACTCCTAAACGTGAATTTAAAGCTGCAACAATTGATGCCGATTTTAGAACACAAGCTGAGAACTTTTTAAAACCACTTATTGAAAAAGCATTATCATTAAAAGTTAAACAAGAAAGATATGCAGCAGTAAGTGATGCTGTAACAACAGCTAACACGCAATTAGTTGCGACTATTACTGATGATAAGCTTAAATCACAAAGAACTAAAGAAATCGGAATTATCACTGAAGATTTAAAATATAAAGTGGCACGTTCAATGATTTTAGATAAAGGTGCACGTATTGATGGCCGTGATTTAAAAACAGTACGTCCTATATCATGTGAGGTTGGTTTGTTACCAAGAGCGCATGGGTCTGGTTTGTTTACTCGTG
>JBKBTW010000189.1:4321-4907 GCA_046291245.1 Pseudobdellovibrio sp.
GAAACACAATGTTTAGGAACTGTAACATTAGGTACTGCTGATGATGAACAATCTGTAGAAACATTAAATGGAACAGTTAAGAAAAAATTTTTATTACATTATAACTTTCCTCCATACTCAGTAGGTGAGGTTGGTCGTTTTGGCGGTCAAGGTCGCCGTGAGATTGGTCATGGTAATTTAGCTGAGCGTGCAGTTAAAGCTGTTGCTCCTGATCATGCTCAATTTCCGTATACAATCCGTATTGTTTCAGAAGTTTTAGAAAGTAACGGATCAAGCTCTATGGGAACAGTTTGTGCTGCAACTTTAGCAATGCTTGATGCAGGTATTAAAATTAAATCTAATGTAGCCGGTATAGCGATGGGCTTAATTAAAGAAGATAACCGTGTGGCTGTACTAACAGATATTTTAGGTGATGAAGATCACTTAGGTGATATGGATTTTAAAGTTGCTGGATCATCTGAAGGTATCACAGCTTTACAAATGGATATTAAAATTGACTCAGTTAGTTTTCAAGTTATGGAAACGGCATTAAATCAAGCGCGTGATGGTCGATTACATATTTTAGGTGAGATGGAAAAAGTGATAA
>JBKBTW010000002.1:0-1373 GCA_046291245.1 Pseudobdellovibrio sp.
GACTGGAAATATTTTAGCATCAACTTACCTTTGGACTTCAGATGCACGTCTTAAAAACATTGAAAGTAAATCAGAAGGCCTTGCGGCTTTAGATAATATTAATGGGTACAAATTTAATTGGAAGAGTGATGGAAAATCAGATTACGGTGTAATAGCTCAAGAAGTAGAGCAGCAGTTTCCAGAGCTTGTCATAACCCAACCTGATGGTGTAAAAACAGTGAACTATTTGGGATTGATAGCTCCTCTGATAGAGTCGATTCATGAATTAAAAGCCGAGCAAATAAAGCTCAAAAAAGAAATAGAATATCTTAAGAAATCTCAAAAAAAGCATAAATAGTATTTGTTTCGCAACGTTCCTTAATTGTTAAAAGTATATCTAATGCTTATTAGAGGAATTTTTACGTTATATATTTAAGCAAATCGAGTAAGAATGAAGAAAATGCTTTTTACTCGTGCACGCATGATATGATTTAGTTAAATGGAAATTGTAAATCGAGTCTCGACTCTAATGGTACCCTTGTGTATAACTTTGCAATATGAAAAAATTTATTATTGATGGACATTCTATAACATTAAATTCGTTAAATGAAATGGTGTACACAGCTGGAACTTTTGAGTTAGCTGAAAGTGCAAAAGTTGAAATCAAAAAATCCCGTGATTATATTGAAGGTCGTATTCGTCAAGGCGAAGTCATGTATGGTGTAAATACCGGCTTTGGAGCCTTTTCATCTGTGAGAATATCAGATTCAGAGATTGAGCAATTACAACGTAATTTAATTCGCTCGCACTCTATGGGAATAGGTGAGCCTTTTACAAAAGAGCAATCTAAAGCCATGATGATTTTACGTGCTAACACATTAGCTCGTGGTCATAGTGGTATTCGTGTAGATGTTGTAGAGAAAATTTTAGAATTTTTAAATCATGATTTAATACCAGTTATTCCATCACAAGGTTCTGTTGGCGCCAGTGGTGACTTGGCTCCACTCTCACATTTGGCTTTAGCTTTGATTGGTGAAGGTGAGATCTGGGGTGGAAGTTATAAAAATGTAAAGCCACTCGAGTTAAAAGCTAAAGAGGGTTTATCTTTGATTAATGGCTGCCAAGTTATGACAGCTGTTGGATTATTGGCCTTGCATGAAGCTGTACAGTTATTGAAACTTTCAGATATAGCTGGAGCCACGTCTTTAGAGGGCTTACGTGGATCTCGTAAACCTTTTGATCCATTAATTGCAGCCACAAGACCTCACGCAGGTGAAGCTCCTACAGCTCGAAATCTTATGCGCGTTATGGGTGAACACAGTGAAATTGGCAATAGTCATTTAGAGGAAACAGTTGATCATCGTGTGCAAGACGCATACTCTTTACGCTGTATG
>JBKBTW010000002.1:1383-41728 GCA_046291245.1 Pseudobdellovibrio sp.
CGCTGTGCATGGAGCTGCTAAGATGGCGATTCAATATGCTATTAAAGTTTTAGAAACAGAAGCTAACTCAAGTACAGATAACCCTTTGGTGTTTGCTGAAGCGGGCAAGATTTTATCATGTGGAAACTTTCATGGAATGCCAGTGGCGCACGCTATGGATTTTGCAGGGATTGCAATATCGTCTTTAGCAAGTATTTCACATGAACGGATCTCTAAATTTATATCAACACAAATGAGTGATTTGCCTCCATTCTTGGCGCCAAACGGTGGTTTAAACTCAGGACACATGATCGTCCAGGTAGCCAGTGCAAGTCTAGTGAGTGAAAATAAAGTCTTAGCACATCCAGCAAGTGTTGATTCGATGCCGACATCAGCTGAAAAAGAAGATCACGTTTCTATGGGAACTATTGCGGCTCGTAAGTTTTCAAATATTGTTAAGAATGCGCAAAATGTTTTTGCTATGGAGTTTTTAGCGGCTACTCAAGCGTTAGATATGATTGCGCCTTTAAAACCAGCCGCTGGTGTTAAAGCAGCTTTTGAAACTATTCGTAAAGAAGTGCCCTATGCTAAAGAAGATCGTATTTTTGCTAAAGACGTGGCTAAAATACGTGAACTTATCTTAACTGAAAAAATTGTAAATGCAGTTGAGAGTTCTGTAGGTGTTCTTGAAGTTTAAGCATAGCTTTTTTAAAAAAGTTTTAACTTTGGGTACAAACAATTACAGAAGATTTTTATTTACCAGTATTTTAAAGTAACATGATTTTTTAATTTAAAAATTTGATGAAGGATAAAATAGTATGAGTATGAATCAAAAAAATGAATCTAAAAGAGTTATCCATGCTCCGACAGGAACAAAGCTTTCATGTAAAGGGTGGTTGCAAGAAGCTGCTTATAGAATGATTCAAAATAATTTAGATCCTGCTGTTGCAGAAAATCCAGATCAGTTAGTGGTTTATGGTGGTATCGGTAAAGCGGCTCGTAATTGGCAATCCTATGATAAAATTTTAGATGCTCTTAAAAAGTTAGAAAATCATGAAACTCTACTTGTTCAATCGGGTAAGCCTATCGGTGTATTGCAAACACATGAAGATGCTCCGAGAGTTTTGATAGCGAATTCTAATTTAGTTCCTAAATGGGCTACATGGGAGCACTTTCATGAGCTTGATCAAAAAGGTTTAATGATGTACGGACAGATGACTGCGGGTTCTTGGATTTATATCGGCACTCAAGGGATCATCCAAGGCACTTATGAAACGTTTGTCGAGGCCGGCCGCCAGCATTTTGGTGGTGATTTATCTGGACGTATTATTTTAACTGCTGGATTAGGTGGTATGGGCGGAGCTCAACCTCTAGCAGGTGTTTTTGCAGGAGCCACGGTTATCGCGATAGAAGTTGATCCCGCGAGTATCGAAAAAAGACTTAAAACAAAATACGTTGATGAGTCGGTAACTCATGTTGATGAGGCTATTGCGTTAGCGCGTAAGTATGCGGCTAATAAAGAAGCGAAATCAATAGCTTTATTAGGAAATGCAGCAACAGTTCTAAAAGAAATGCTTAAGAAGAATTTTACACCTGATTTACTAACAGATCAGACGTCTGCGCATGATCCGTTAAATGGGTATATTCCTGAAGGGTATACTGTGCAATCAGCTACTGATTTTAGAAATAAAGATCAAAAAGCATATTTAGAAGCGGCTTATAAAGCAATGGCATCTCATGTAGAATCTATGCTTGAAATGAAAAAGCGTGGAGCCATAGTTTTTGATTATGGAAATAATTTAAGAGCCCGTGCTGAAGAAGCAGGTGTGAAAAACGCGTTTGATTATCCAGGGTTTGTGCCGGCTTATATTCGCCCTTTATTTTGTAAAGGAAGTGGTCCATTTAGATGGGTAGCTCTATCTGGAGACCCGAACGACATTAAGGTTACAGATCAAGCGATTAAAGAATTGTTTCCTGAAAAGAAAGATCTTCATAGATGGATTGATATGGCTTCTGAAAGAATTCACTTTCAAGGATTGCCTGCACGTATTTGTTGGTTAGAGTATGGTGAGCGTGAAAAAGCTGGCTTGATGTTAAATGAACTTGTGCGCACTGGAAAAGTCAAAGCACCAATTGTTATTGGCCGTGATCATTTAGACTGTGGTTCTGTAGCAAGTCCTAATCGTGAAACTGAAGCTATGAAAGATGGATCAGATGCAGTAAGCGATTGGCCGATGTTATCAGCTATGGCCTTAGTTGCAAGTGGATCGACATGGGTTTCGTTACATCATGGTGGTGGTGTAGGGATGGGGTATTCCCAGCACTCGGGACAAGTAATTGTTGCTGATGGTACAGAAGCTTCTGCGAAGAGATTATCACGTGTGTTACAAACAGATCCTGCTATGGGGATTTTTAGACACTTAGATGCAGGGTATGAACTCGCTCGTGAAAGCGCTGAGCAGCACAAAGTTAAAAGCTGCTGGCTGGATTAATCTATTTTAACAATTGAAAATGGTTTTAAAGCTTTTGTTTGGTTAGAGCGTGCATTTGCATATAAATAACTCACAAAAGCTTGATCCATTTTACTGTAAAATTTATTGTTAGAGTATACGCATCCAAAATTACGAGCGATATCTCTATCTAAAAGGTATTCAAAATTTTCATTGTAAATGAGTTGAGTTAATTCTGTCATATCTTCACTAGTGCCCCATAGCTTATAAAAACCAGTATATAAAACAGTAAAAATTTCTACGGGGTAGTTTTCTTTGAGGTAAGTGAAGTTATCTGAGGAGATTAAACTTCCTCGAGTAGTGTTAAGTGTTTCATCAAAACACCAAGATAAATAAAAGTTACTTTTCATTTGTAGTTCTAAAGTTTCAGGAGATGTGTAGTCAAGTTTATGCTTTTCAGGTAAAAGGTTGTTTAAATCAAATATAGCATTAATTAGATTTATTCGTAGAATATCGAGTTCAAAAATCCAATTGTCATAAGTAATTTTTTTAACTTTTTTTAAAGTAGCTGCTTTGTATTTTTGTTTGCAGGTTGCAGCATATGTTGCGAATTGATATTCAAATGGATAGCTGTCCTCATCTATTTTTTTGAGAGATATAATTATAGGTGCTTCGTTAAAAATAGTTGAAAACTCATTCTTGGATAGCTGTTTGAGTTTAAGCTTTTCTTGGTCGTACATGTTTGAGTTTGGATATTTAGTTTTAAGATGATTGTCTAAAATATTCATGCAATGAAGTTTGTAAGCATCATCTGGTGTTAAATTAGGCAGTATTGATTTCCAGTAACTAGATGTAAGCTTATGGAACATGTCTTCTGTACAGTGGATATACGCATTTCCTTTTTGATCTAGCAGCCTACTCCAGGATTCTTCGTTATTTTGAATAGAATCGTTAAAATTTGATGGTTTAAGGTATATACTATTAAAAACATTGAGAGCCATTTAATTCCCTTTATTAAGATCTTCATTGTAAACACAATTTTTTATTAGTTAAATGTGTTGATAACATGGTGCTTCAATGTAATTTTTGTGTGTATAACAATGTGTAATTCGTCATAGTAAATACGAGAGTGAAGATGAGGATAGCAGAGTGAGTAAAGACTTAATCGTTTATCTAAAAACAACTGATACATGTCAGTTAAATTGTGATCATTGTTTTACAAACGGAAGTAGTGGTAAGAAGGGTTGGTTTGATGTTAAGCAAACTATCAATTTTTTTCACGAACTAAAAAAATATCGCAAGGTATATGACAGTGGACATTTTTCATTTCATGGCGGTGAGCCAATGCTATGTCCAACAGAACACATGTTTGAGTTCTATTATGGTGTTCGTGATTTATGGCCGGCTCTTTGGTGGTCGGTTCAAACAAATCTTACATATAAGTTAACTGAAGATAAAATGTCAGTTTTTGAAAAAATATGTAATAAATCATTTGGTACGTCTTGGGATTATGGAATTCGTTGGAAAAATGAAACTCAGAAAAAGCTTTGGCAATGGAATGTTAAAGAACTTACAAGTGATGGTTATGATCTTACTGTGATGGTAAGTTTAAATAAAAGACTTATTGAAGAAAAAGAACCAATAGAGATTATTAATGAGTTAGCGGAGCTAGGTGTTAAACATGTTAACTTTGAAAGATTAACACCTAATGGTAATGCATTAATTAATAATACAATTTTTCCAACGAATAAAGAGCTTGATCAGTGGTTTATGAAAATGTGGGATCAAACATTAGAACATAAAACATGGAATTATATTGATAATATGTTTTTAGATTCATTATTAACTTCATATGTATATAATACACATTCAGGTTGCAGATCACGTCAGTGTGAACAAAAGATTTTTACTTTGAATGCCGATGGTACAGTTGGTGGGTGTCCTAACGATGCTCCAAATAAACATTACGGTACTATTTATGAACCTATTGAGAATATTTTATTTAGTAATAATCGTATGTGTAATATTAATCATGAAAGCTTAAGACATCCTGTGTGTGCGGCTTGTCCTGTGTATGATATATGTAATGGTGATTGTCATCAGTTATCTTGGCAGGGTGATGTGTGTGCTGCACCGAAGTCATTAATGATTCATCTTCGTGAGTTAAATAATCAGCCTCTGTATAAAGATATAATGGGGCAATTTATGGGGCAAGAGTAGATGACAATACCAGCTCTAAATCTTTATCAAAAATTCGGTGATCCGTATCGACTGGTAGAGTTTAGATTATTCTCTTTTAATAAATGTAGTGCAGGTTGCAAGAATTGTTTTTATCAAAAAAATGAAAATGATTATTACGATTTTGAAAAAGCATATTTATTGGCGGTTGATATGCAAAAATCAGGCTATGTGCTTGAAACGTGTTATATTCACCCGACAGATGTTTTTGAAAATGAATTTAATTATACAATTTTTGAAGATGAAAATTTAATTAAAGTTTTAAATCTTTTTAAGTATGTGGGGTTTGCCTCAATTTTAAAAAATGGATTTGATCGTAATTTTTTTGATTTATTGTTTTTAAAGTTTCCAAATTTAAAAATAGAACTTCATGTTAATTTAATTGAAGAAAAAATTTCAGAATCCCAATATATATTCAATCTACAAAATTACTTTAAACAAATGAGCGAGTTGTATGGTGAGAATATATTAATTAATTTGGCTCTTAATACAGGTACAGACTTTAACGAAAGCCAAATTAAAGATTTAAAAAATATTGTAGAGCTTTTATCACATGATTGTATTTTAGAGATGAATTTTACATTTTTGTTTAATCCAAAATTATCTTTGGAGAAAAAAACTGAAATGATGCAAAAGAGCTATCCTATCATTAATGTATTTTCAGATGAATTTGAATATAACGAACAAGCTTATAATGAGAGAACTTTATTGCGTAAGCCTGCCTTTGTGTTTAAAGACAGTAAAATTTATTTAACTCCAATTTTACCATTTGATGAGTATGTTTTTGTTGATGAAGAAAGTTATGTTCTACATCAGCCTACATTTGATTCATTTTTAAATACATATTCTAATTTAGAGAAGCAAAATGTTCCTCTTTGGGAAATGTGTGATACCTGTGAATATTTGGCGAAATGCCAAGGCAAAAGTTTTTTTTCATTAGCAAAATTTTATAATTTAAACTGTTTAAAAAAATATAACGATTTAGAGAGAGGGGTTTAGATGTTAATAAAAGGATCATTGGTAAACAAAAGTGATATACTTTCTGCATTTATGTCGGCTGTTCAAACTCCATTTATGACAGATGTTAATACTGCAACACCAGCACCGTGGAGTTTGTCAAATAAACCGTGGTCTACAGTCTATACAAGTTGGGCCCAATCAAATAAAACTAATGGCAATCATCAACTATTAGGACCATCAGGCCAGCCCGCTCTTACGTATCCCAGTTCATGGCCTAATGCGCAGACTGGTGAGTCAGGAACGGGCAATATTGCGACAACAAATGTTTTTTTTATATTGCATGGATTTGCATTGGCTTTAACAAGACATCGTCGCGCACATGCTTGGATCTTACGAGGTAATCCAGGATCAACTAATAATGCGGGTGATACTGGGAGTACAACTAGACCATTGGATTTGGGGGTTAGATTAACTTCATATGCTGTCAACAATGTTGTTTGGTTTGACTATCCTTCAATGCCAGCGCCAGGGGCGACAATTACTAATGCTGACATTAATACTTTTCTAAGTAATTTAAAAACTCAGATTGAAACTATTAGAGATAGCACGACAAGTAATGTCGCTGATATTGTAGCTTGTCATTTGAGTTGTCATAGTGCGTGTCATGGATCGCGTGGACGTAGATAATTAGAGTTGGGGATAATCTTGGTACATCTTTTCTATAAAGTTTATTTAAAACATGAAAGCCAATATGATTCTAATCATGACTCATATATGTTATTTTGTGAAAAAAAAGATCATCCTTTAAAAAAAATACTGGATATTGGCGATGTACAGGTTCCTGCTTTTGAAGAAGAGTTTGCAGAAAAATTTTCTTCTGATTATGAAAAGTTTTGGTTATTTTTGATACAAAAAACAAAAGAAAGATTTGATTTTTATGTGGACAGTGAATTGTTGCATAAATTTTTAATTCAATTTTGGAAAAGTATATTTAAAAATGCTAATGCTAATGAAATTTACAAATTACATAGCTTTTATATTTTGGATAGTCGTTTAAAATCATTTTTACAAAATGATTTTGCTTTTGGTTTTAGATCAGAGTTACAGCGAAATGTATCATTTTTAAGTTATGAGCAGTTTGAAGTAATATATAATGAAATGCCAACTGTGAATGTTTTGAAACATGCAGATAAGTCTGCATTTAGTTTTGAATACCTAATGGCAAATTACTTTAGCAATCCTGAATCTCAATATGCTAAAGCATTTAAAGAGAAAGTGTATCGTTTGGCTTGGAAATCCTGGGTTAATGATACTGAGATTTTAAAAGCTGAAATTTTAAATGCGTTTTATGATATTAAAAAACTAATTCCATCGATAGATATAGATTTATCTAAACCTCAACAAGTTGAACAGTATTTATTAACTAATCCTTATTTGAGCTGGATGTTAGATAAAGATTTTAATGAAAATAATCCAGATTATATTCGTCGTAATTATAACAAAAATATATTTATTGAACTTCATAAAAATATGCATACGAGTTGGGGTGCTAGTTCAGAAACGGTAAATAAAATCTCTGAAGAGAAATTTTTTATAGACGATCAAATAATGCAAACTGATTTGTTATTTGATGAAAAATACGATGAATATTTACAAAAAAATATAGATAAAGGTTTTGGATGTATCTTTATAAATGACCATTTAAGACATAAGTCAAATCAGATTTTTGCTAGTTATATATATGAACAAGTTAGAAATAAGCAATTAGAAAATTTAAAGGGATATGAGTTAGAATAATGTGTGGTACAGATATAGGACATTTTAGTTCAGATTTTAATGTTATATACCTCCGAGTAGTCCAGGGATGTAACTTAAACTGTACTCATTGTTTTACATTAGGTAATCGTGATAAATATGAGCTTGCTTCATTTGAGCAAATCGAGAAGTTTTTATTGTCCATTAAATCACACGTTAACCCCAAAAAGGCGGTTGTGTATATTCATGGTGGTGAGCCATTTTTAGCACCTATAGATTATCATCGTAAAGTGAACGCCTTAATTCGTAAGGTAATGGCTGATACATATATCGATATAATTCCACAAACAAACTTAATGTATAAAGTAGACGCTGAGTTCATAAATTTTATAAAAGAAGAATATAATGGTCAAATTGGTGTATCTTGGGACTATAAGATACGTTTCGGATCAACAACTTCTGCATTAAATGAAGCCTTATTTTTGTCTAACTTTAGAAAAATTGTTGATGCGGGTATAGAGCCTGCAGTGGCTATTACAGTACAAAAATATTTATTAGAACAAGATCCTATAGAGCTTGTACAACAACTAGTAGGTGCTAAATCTATAGACTTTGAGTTTTTAACTTTTTTTGATGAAAAAACTGAAAATTTAAGAGTTGGTAATAATTTATGGTCGGATTATTATTTTAAAATTGTAAAGTATTACGCTGAAAATGTAACAACTTGGTCATTGCCACTAGTTGATTTATTTACTAAAAGCGTTCAAGAAAATAAAATTTATCAGTGTAAGTGCAATTGCTGTCAACATCGAACATTTACTATGAATTGCAATGGTACTGTTGGTTTATGTCCAGATGAGACTTATTTTTCGCCATTATCTACAGTGGAGGAGATGAGTTTAAACTGGAATGCATTTCAAAAGGCTGCTCAACTTAAATATATTAATCAGATAGCTTTGCCAATTAATAGTCTATGTACAACATGTGAGTATTATAACTACTGTGGAGGGAACTGTGAACCTACACTTTTTAAAGAAGGCGATTTGGAATGTCCAATGTCTAAGAAAGCACTAAGTTATCAATTTTCAAATATTGGCATCTTTGAGGAAAAACTAAAACTTGCATATTTAAATTTAACAGAATTAAGAAAAAATAAAGAACATCAGACGGTATTTTAGGAGTTTATATGGCATTAAAAAATTTATCTGAAATAAAACCAGAAAATATAAGAAAAACAACAGTTCCATTGCAAATTGATTTAATTAAAGAGTATTTTGAAAATAAAGATAAGTTTTTTGTAATAGATTATGCAAATAGTCAGATTAAAGGAAATATGTTTCTTACATATTTATCTAATTTAGATTTGCCATGTGAAATTGATTTATCGACGGCCACCAAAGAAGAAAAATTTGATTTAATTAAAACGTATATGGAAACACGTAATATTAATCCATCTGACGTATTAAAGTTAACTGTAGCTGAGATTATTCTTACTTATAAGCTTGTTAAAACTGAAGGATTATTTGTGAATAGTAGCTTTACTGAAGAGGAAAAAGTAGAGTTTATACAAAGTAATTTAGATTTATTGCGTAAGTGGGATCAGTTTTTATACTCTTGTTTAATATATTTAATGAAAATACATCCAGATTTGAATGAAAAATTACAAGCTGACTCTGGATTTGATGTGATTACTGATCCTCATTGGCTGGGTTTAAATGTAATTAACTTATTTGGTATTACAGGTTTTACAGAGCTATATTACTCTTCAACTCCATGGGAGCCTTTAAAGTATTTCAAACCACAGTTTGAAGAATATATGTATAAAGGAAAGAATTTATTTTATTATTTTAATTGTGAAGAAAATACAATGGTTCATTTAATGGGCGCGGTACTTAATGGACGTATTGATGTGAATGATTTAATTAAATTTGTAACGCAACCATCGGAGGCATAATGGATGCCTATCTGGCTTCACGAGAACTTAAAAAAGCAGATCATTTTTATCTCAATATCAATTTTGAGTTACTAAATGGCTGTAAATTTAAATGCCGAGGCTGTCATGTTGAGACAAATGCTCAAACTCCTATTAGTACAGATCAAGCTCAAAAACTTAATCATTTAATGTCGAGCTTTAAAAATAGCTTATATGTACCATTTATTGCATTCGTAGGTCCTACAGATTTTTTGGTAGCAGAAAATTTTTCAAATATATTTACTGAGGAATCTACGATTAAGATTTTTCACGAGTTTTCACGACTTTCTTTGCAGACAACTTACTTAGATATTAGAAATGCAGAGAAAGTTGCAGATATTTTAAATACACATTACTCCGATATGGAGATTGAAATTAATATAGTTGTTGATCCTGCTAAAATTATGGATAATGTGTATTTAAAGCGTATAGAAGACAATAAAAGGTATTTCTTTAGCTTACTAAAACGTAATGATGTTCGTAGTTTTGGGATAATGAATGTATATGACTACGATAAAACTAAAATACCTGATCTCTTACGTGATTATGATTTTATGCATAAGCGTGTTGAACACCTTTTTGAAACGACAATAGATTACAATTTCTCGGCTGGTCGTAATATTGATTTATCAGATACTGAGTTTTTTGAACTAAGTGAGAGAATTAAAAAATTATTTAATGACTCATTAGTAAGTGATAATAAAGCTGAGTACTTACGTTTTAGTTTTGGTAAATTAACAGACTCTCTTATTGAACGACAATATAACTACAGAGGTGGTAAGCTTTACTATTCTCCGTTATTGTATGAAAGATTTGTTTCTTTTAAAGACCAATTAGAAGTCCCACTTAAAACATACACAGCACAAGAAATTGAATCTTACGAGTTTCAAATTCAGATGGATCAGTACATGAGTGCAACTGCAAACGAAGAGTGTGAAGAATGCCCATTTTTAGCTTCGTGTGTAGATCGTGGTATTTTACATCTTATGAAAACATATAACACGGGTAAATGTTTGGTCGCTAAAAACGCATTGTTTGCTGTTAACACTATGGGTGCATTACCTATAGCTGGAGTTAAGAATGGTTGATTACAGCATGGTAGCTCAATTATTACGATCGAAACTTCCGGATCAATCGGAGATTGAGCTTCATCTGTTTGAGTTTTGTAATCTTAAGTGTTATTTTTGTGGTCAAGATCATGATGATAAATCAGGTATGGATTTAATATCTGCAAAAATTCCTCTTATACAAAATTTTATAAAAAATAATCCGCAAAAAAATCATATTTTAAATATTATGGGTGGCGAGATCTTCAATGATCAAATAGAAGATCATTTATTCGAGGAGTATTGCAAGCTTGCGATTGATGTTAATGAGTATGCTAAATCTATAGGACATAATTGCCATTTTAATTGGGTAACAAATTTAGTTTTTAAAAAACGTGATCGCGTTATTAATTTTTTAGATAAACTTAAGGCTCAAGGCATTTCAACTAAGTTATCGACTTCGTATGATTTTACAGGCCGCAAAAACAAAACATGGATTGAGGATCTTTTTAAAGCGAATATAGATTACTTTTTTAAGGATATATACACTGTAGGGTTTGTTTTATCTAAGCCTGCAATTCAGTTTTTATTATATGATCATGATGAGTATTTTGATTATTTGTATAAAAACTTTCCGTTATACTTTGATTTTTACGTACCTGAAGCTGGGGCTAAACAACTAATGCCATCAGATGAAGATTTATTGATGGCCTATAGATTTATAGCGGCTACGTATCCTAAAGTAAGCCCAGTTAAAGAGTTACTAGAAAATTCAGTAAATAAAATGACATGTTACTCATTAAACAAATTAACTCTTTTACCTGATAACAAAGAAGTTAAGTGTCGTTACTTGAAGTATAAAGATGATGATTTTCAAAACCCAGTAGATTATATGTCTAATGATAATATTATTTACTCTTATATTGAGGAAAATCAGTGTTTGTCATGTCCACATTATGATCGTTGTAGTTTTCGTTGTTTTGTTCAAGCGGATTGGGCTAAACGAGAAAAAGCTACAAGTTGTGTGTTTAAAACATTTTTTGATGAAAAAGGGTTTGCATAGTGGAACTTATTATAAAACCAACTGAAAAATGTAATTTCAAATGTACATTTTGTAGTTCACCAAAACTTACTCAAGATAGCAAAAAACTACTTAGCTTAGATAAGGTATTTTCGTTTTTAAAAAGATTTCCTAATACAAATACAATTATTGTTAATGGCGGAGACCCATTAATGGTTGATCCTCAGTATTACTGGAAGATATTAGATTACTTTGCAGAACATAATTTAACGACAACGTTAAGTTTTACATCTAATCTATGGGCATTTTATAAAAACCCTAAAACATGGATTCAGTTATTTCAACATAAGCAAGTAGGGATTTGTACATCTTTTAATTATGGTAACACTCGAAAAGTTACGGATTCTTTAGTTTACACAGAAGCTTTATTTTGGAAAGTTTCAGACTTATTTTTAAATGAGGTAGGATACAGACCAAATTTTATTTCGGTGATTTCAGATGAGAATGAAGAACAAGCTATTGATAATGTTTATTTAGCTAAAGAGATGAATGTTGAGTGTAAACTTAATTATGCTATGGCATCTGGTCGTCAATCTAAGCCATACCTAAAAGGTAAAATTTATAAGACTTATATTGATATTATAAAAGAGGGTTTGCATCCGTGGGAGTACAACTCTAAACAAATTCTTTTAAAGCAAAGTTCTTTGTCTACAACATGCCCACTTAACACTGAATGTGACTCTACAATTCGCTGTTTGCAGCCAGAGGGTGATTATTACAGCTGTGGTTCTTTTGGTGATGACAAAGAGTTCCCAATTAGTTTTGAAGCTGAAGTTATGCAAAATAATTTTTTTACTCCGCTACGCAATGAAATGGATCTTCTTTCAATGAAGAGTGATTGCTTTGCATGCCCATTATTTTCAATTTGTAATGGATGTAAAAAAACAGTACGTGATGTTAAAAATCATGACATGGTAGAGGAGCATTGTTCTTTAATGCAAAATAATATGGCCGATTTAGTTGAGCTGATGAGTGGAAAAAATAAAACTTTCAATCAATCCGACATACTACTGTAATTTCAGATGTAAATTCTGTTATTTATCTGAAGATCAACTATCTGATCCTAAGAAATTGCTATTAGATACCTTATTGCATAGGTTAAATGAAATCGGTAGTTTTCGTTTAATTGAATCTGTGGATATTTATGGTGGTGAGGTTTCTCTGTTATCTGAAGACTACTTTAGAGATTTGAAAAGAATAATAAGAGCTTATTATTCAGATCCTATAAGCGTAATTACAAATCTTAAAGTTGTACGACCGTATTTGCTTACAGATGATATTGATCTATCTGTGAGTTGGGATTATTTTGCACGCGAACATTATCAGGTTGTATATGAGAATATGAAAAGTCTAGAAATACCTTTTCATATTTTAACTTTAGCCTCTCAAGAAATAGTAAATATGAGTGATAGTGAACTAGATCAATATGTCATAAGCTTAAATCAACTCCAAAATTTAAAAACTATCGAAATAAAGCCTTATTCTTTTAATAAATATAATAAGCAATCTGTTACATTTAAAGAGTACGAAGTATTTATTAAGCGACTAATTACAAAGAAGAATAGCTTTAAATTTGATTTCATAAATGAACTAAAAATTAAAGAGAGTCTACAAAAGAAGTATAGCTCATGGTCGGATGATCATCTTTATATTGATCCAGCAGGAGATTATAGAGTATTAGAGTTTACTGATGATGGTGAAGAGTACTTTGAAAAGGTAAATACATTTTTAGACTATGAAAAATGGGCAGCCAAAGAGAAATTGCAAGTTAAAAATAATAGTTATTGCGGTAGCTGTAAATACCTAGGGCATTGCTTAAGTGAGCATTTGCAGATGGTTAAAAGCACTGAGAATTCGTGTAATGGGTTTTATAATCTTTTAGATTGGTATGAAAATGAAAGATTATAAAATCAAACAGTTTATATACAATAAAACACAAGTTCATGATGATGATTTAGATAAACTGGATTTTAGTGTAAATGATGATTTAGATTTTACCATACAGTATGTAGTAAATTATTTAACTTCAGACATTGATGAGTTAGTTTTTCCGGCTAAATCATATGCTGTTGCAATTATTTATGCAGATATGATTGAAAAAAAATTCTCTGAGCCATTTATGCAGTCTTTAAGTGATATAGATCTTTTTTGTGGTACTGATAAGTTCTTTAAAACATATGAACAATCTAAATATATATATGATGCTATTTTGACTAAAATTGGAGGTCAGTCTGGTATAGATTATTCTAAAAAATTAGTAAAAAAAACGGTGCAGTATTTTTATAAAGAGTTTGATTTAGTTTAATTTAAACTAGCTTGTGTCTTGAGTAGCTTAAAAATGCCTGTTAGCATAGATTTATGCACTTTTTGAAGTCTACAATTAGAAATCAATATTTTATTTTAACAGCTGTATTTGTATTGTTTTGGTCATATTTTATATTTGGTGGACATCTTATTTTTGATATGGATATTCACAGTGAGTTTATACCTTTAAAAACACTTTGGACTGAAAATATTAAAAATGGTATTTATCCATTTTGGAATCCCTATTCTGCTTTAGGATACCCAGTACATGCTGGAGGACATATGGGTGGGTTATACCCACTTAATTTTATTTTTCTACTTTTTGAGCAGGTGTATATTGCTACAACATACTATTTTTTAATTCACATCTTTATAGCGTATATAGGTATGTATATTTTCTTGAAAAAATATAACCCCAGTTTTTTTCCGAGATTTTACGGAGCTGTGGCATTCTCTTTCTCAGGTTATATTATAGCTAATTCTTCTAACTTATATTATGTATCTGCAATTTGTTATTTACCACTAGTTATATATTTTACTGATAGATTAAAAGCTAGAATATGCTTAAGAGATTCTATTTATTTATCTTTAGTTTTATCTATACAATTTTTAACAGGTGCTTTTCCAATACTATTTATTACTGTAGTTAGTTTACTAGTTTATTACTATACTGATTTAGTCTTATTTAAAACCTTTTTAAAACGAACTAAATATATTTTAATTGCTGGAGTTTTTACAGTTTTACTTACTTTACCTCAACTGATACCAACTCTAAAATATCTTAAAACTACGAAATTAAGCCAGGGTGTTGGTATTGAATACATGACTAACAATTCGCTCAATGCAGAGCTATTGAGCTCTTATTTTTTTCCACATGTTTGGGGTGTTACAAACGTAAATAATACAAGCTTTCAAAATGAAGGCTACGATAAAGATCAAGGATTTTTCGATTATGATGAATTACATAATTATTTAGGTTTATCTACAATAGTACTAATTTTTGTTGCACTATTTTCTTGGAAGAGTTTGATTAAAGAACAAAAAGATATTTTAGTGCTTTTTGGTGTATCTTTAGTATTGAGCTTAGGTTTTTTACCTTTATATGATATTTTACAAAAAATACCTATTTTTAATTTTTTTAAAGATCCTTCAAAGTGGAGTTTTATAACAGCTTTTTGCTTATCTACAATCTCAGCGTACGCTTTTTCTAAAATAACATTCAAAAATTTTCTAGCATCATTAGCTTTCGTTTTTATTTGTGCCTTATTTCTTAGTATAAAGCTAAATTTGTGGAATCATTTATTAAGTTATGTAGAATACCCTAACTGCAGTCAGAGGAGTACAGTAAATATTTCTTGTTTCTTAATTGATAGAGTTCAGCCTTTATATTACTTTTTAATAGGCATATTTATTATATTTATTTCTATTTTTAAAATTAAATTTATTAAATATACTCTTCCATTAATGCTTTTATGTGACCTCTATTTAATAGAATTATCGGCTTTGCCAGCTGAGAAGTCTTCATTTTATGAGAGTTCATTTAAGGGGTATGAACCTTTAATAGCAGACCAACCGTTTTACCGTGGTATAAGTGGTGATTTTCAAGATAAGGAAGCACTTAACTATCAAACCCTTAATTCTGAAACAGGAATAATCAAAAAAATTCATTCCTTGAGTACAAGTAGTCCACTAGTAAGTAATAAATTTGTTAAGATGTATAGCTATGCTAATCAGTATGGTGTGATATTGGAGATGTCACATGTTACTCCTGTTGATAACTTAAAATGGCAAAATAATTTTTTAAAATATAACGGTGTTAAATATGTAATAAAAAAAAAAGAAGACAGATTCTATTTAGATCAACAGGATAATCCTAACAAAAGGATGTTTTTTACACATAAAGTTGAAGCTTCATTAGATTCATTAACCGACTTTTTAGATAGTTGTTTAGAAGAGAATTGTACTACATATATTCCTATATCTGAATATGATAAAAATCGAAGTATTTATGAGTCATTAAATAAAACATCAGATAGCATTTTTCATTTAAAAGAGTATTCGGTTAATGAAATAAGATTAGATATTGAGACTAAAGGACCTGCATTCTTTGTTTATACAGATCAGGATATGGATGGATGGACTATTACAGTTAATGATAATCAAAGATCTGTTATACCGGTTAATGGTTTTTATAAGGGTATATTAATCAAAGAAGAAGGCTATTATCAGGTTACATTTTCTTATGTTGAACCTCACTTTGAAATATATTTTGCTATATCAATGATAGCATTTTTTTTGTTAAATATATATATTATAAGTATCAACAATTTTTATCCAAATTTAAAGATTTAGATATGATTACATCAGTTCTGAAACAGTCAGATAAAAGAACTAATAAATTACCATAGGTTTTATTTTTGAAAATTAGATCTCCATATACGTAAATTATTTTTCGAGAGATGTCCTTTATTAGCAGAGGGTATTATCTGTAAATAATATAAATAAGCACCTATACCATTATAATGTCAGAGTTTGTAAAAGCAAGCTTAGGAAGTTCAACGCAATGAGGTGGCCGCTCATTTACTTTGTAAATAATCGCTTTAAAATCAGCTACAGAATGTTCTTCTTTTTCGAGTGAGCTTTGAAGTACTCTTTTAATCATTGAGAAATCAGTAATGTTATATTCAAAGATTAAATAAAGTATATTATTGTTAATAAGCCTAAACTCGCTCCAGAGAGGAAGATAATATTTATCTTCGTGTTTTACAAATAGAATAAGCTCTTTGTCTTGCCTATTATTTCTGAAATATTCAAAATGTAACTCTACTTTTTTATCACCATTGTAGCTGTATATATTTGGAGTTTCAAAAAGATCTTTTTGTGTACGTATAAGTTTATTATATTTATTAAATGAGGACATTGCTCACTCCGATAAGCTTGGCGAAACGTATAGGTAGTACATTCTTGTAAGCGACCGTTGCAAAAAGTGGGGCATTTAATGAGTACTGATTTATCAGATTAAAGACTTTTCTTTCGTTATAAATAAGACGTCCTAATGTATTTTTATCTTGAAAACTGAGTTTGGCTACTATTTCAGATTTAAAAAAAAGTTCCGCTAAGGTTTTAGAGCTAAATATTGATTTGATATAATCTGAAATAACTGTAAAAGATACATTTAAGCAATCATGATAAGTTTTATCCAGATCATTATATGAGATATACATTTTATTTTCAGTGAAGTGTAGTAGGCTACCCATCAAATAGTAGCTTTGATTTAACTCTATTTCGTGAACTGTATTTTGATAATCTATGATGGCTAAATCGTATTGAGATGACTTATATACTAAATCTAAGTGCTTGTTTCGTAAAATTTCTTTTAAATTGGAATCTAAACGCTGCTCATTCCTGCCTTCTATTCCGAAACCTATATCATATATTTGTTGGTGTGCTTGTAGCCATTTATCTTTTGACCATTCTTTCCCTTTTTGGCTTTGATATACTATTTCTAGAAAATTAAAAAGTTTTAGATAAGAGTCGTTATGTAGGCTATGTCGCCAGTTAGAATTAAAGCGGTATAATCCTGGAAACTGGTCAGCACTAGAAATTATAATTTTAGCAAGACTTAGGTCATCTACATATACTAAATCATCAATGTTAAAAAGCATATAGAAAATTAGCTCATGTTTTTATACGTATTGCAAGTTGAGATACTGGTTGTCTTAATAATAATGAGAAAGCGACTTTTTTAGGAAGGTGTATTTATCTTGATGACGCGGCTTAATTTTGAGTTCTCAGAGCTAATTTTTAGATTAGACTTAACTCAGAAGGAGGAGATCTTGAAGGTAGATGTTGCTGTTGTGGGGGGAGGGTTTTACGGTTGTAACATTGCTTCCTTTTATGCGAGTCAAGGTAAGAGTGTAGTGCTTATAGAGCAACACTCTGAACTCATAACTCGAGCATCTAGTGCAAACCAAGCCCGTATTCACGCAGGTTATCACTACCCAAGATCTATAGTGACAGCATTAAGATCTAAAATGCTATATGAAAAATTTATGCATGATTTTCCTGAGTGTATATATTCAGATTTTGATATGTACTATGTTATAGGTAAGCATTTTAGTAAAATAACAACCCATCAATTTGTTAGTTTTTGTAAGTTGATTGATTTGTCTTTAGAAAAAGTAGAAAAAAATGTTAATGATATGATAGACTATCGATTTGTTGAAAATATTTTTAAGGTTAAAGAATATGCCTTTGATTACATTAAAATTCGTCAGCTTATGCAAGAAAAGTTAGATGTCAAAAATGTTAAAATACTTTACAATCACAAAGTAGTTAGTTTGGAAAAGAATGGTTCTGATCTTAGTTTATTGTTGGATGGTAAGCATATTAGAAATGTCATGGCTAAGAATATTTTCAATTGTACATATTCAGGTTTAAATAGTTTTCATAAAAGTTCTGGGATTTCAGTTATACCTCTGAAGAAGGAGATGGTTGAAATAGCATTAATTTCAGCTCCGAGTATTCTTGCTAAAAAGGGTTTTACAATTATGTGTGGTCCATTTTTCTCTACGATGCCGTATCCGGCTGAAAACCTACATTCATTATTGCATGTAAGATATGGTAATCATCATACATGGCTTGAGTCTGATGATAGCATTGTATCAAATGATATAAAGTTTAATAATAATTCGAATTATAAATCAATGTTGTTAGATGCAATTCGTTATATTCCTTGTTTGGAAGAGGCTAAATATGTTCGCTCTATAAAAGATATTCGTGTTAAATTGCCATTAAATGAAAAAGATGACGGCCGTCCTATAATGCTTAATGTAAATTTTGGTTTAGAAGGATACCATTGCATTTTAGGAGGAAAATTAGATAATATTTATGATGTTATGAGTATTTTAAAAAAGCAGTCTGTAGTTTTTTGATGGTAAATTTAAGAACACAAAAGCAATATTTTATATCAGTTGTGTGTTTCTCTTCGGATTTTCAGAAAGAGTTTTGGGTTGATCAAATAAATCATTTATGCACATACCTGAGTCATCAGTATGTCGATTTTGAAATAATAATTATTGAAGTTAAAGGGCATTTGCTATCAGAAGAAGAGATAAGCTTTGGATTGAAAGATAATATATGTACACGATATTTAAAATCTCGGGCGGTGATTTCTAAAAATGAAGCTTATATATTAGCTTTAAACTGTTGTATCGGCGAGTATATATTTTTTTTTAATCCAACTGCCGATTCTTTAGATTTAATTAACGAGACTATAAATTTTTGTATGATTAATAAAAAGGATATAGTTTTTTTCTATAGAAAATTTTTTTGCTATGACATAGGTTTTTGTTTTTCGAGAAAAGGATCTTTAGCAGTTTTGTCTATATCTGTATTTAATTTGAGTATTATGAAGAGTGTTAGAATCGCGAATGATTTTAAATTGACAGAGTTTAAAACTACAGGGTTAAGTGTAAACAGATTTTTACGAAAAGCACATTGGTATGTAATCGATATTATATTTTTATTCAAAAAACGTCAGATTTCTTTTTTTTCTGCAGAAGAAATCTGTAGTCCTCAAATGATTAATTTAAATAGAGTTAATGTGATAGGGAATTTTGAGCTATAAAATGAAAACCTTAGATATAACATTACCAGTTTATAACGAGGAAAAAACGCTATATAAAAATGTTGAAAAAATTATTCTATTTTGTGAGATGAAACTAAATAATATAATTAATATATGTATTATAATTGTAGACAATGGATCTACAGATTCAACATCTATAGTTGCTCAGAATTTGATACGTAATTATCCACAAGTTATTAAGTTTATACAATTACCACAAAAGGGTGTCGGGTTAGCTTTGAAGACTTCTTGGCTTCAGAGTGATGCAGACTTAGTGGGGTATATGGATTTGGATTTATCAACTGATCTGATGCACTTAACAGAGGTTGTTGATTTATTTATTAAAAATGAAAAAATGGATTTAGTAGTTGGTAGTCGCTTAAACTCAAAATCCCACGTAATTGGTCGGTCTATAATTAGAGAAATTACTTCTCGTACATTAAATTTTATACTTAAAATTGTATTTAAAAATAATTTTGATGATGGCATGTGTGGGTTTAAATTTATGAAAAAAAATCTTGTTGAAGATATAATTAAAAATGGTGCCAACAGTGATGCTTGGTTTTTTTGTGCAGAGATTTTAATTGTTTCAGAATGGTTAGATTATAAAATATATGAAATTCCGGTAAAATGGACTGATGATTTAGATAGTAAAGTTAATATATTTTCATTAGCAAAAGAATGTTTGTTAGGGATTTTTTATTTGAAGACAATGAGATGTTTAAAATGAAGAAAATCTGTTTGGGAAGTGCTTTATGGGGATGGTCTGTAAATAAAAAAGAAGTATTCAAATTATTGGATCTTTATTACAGCGAAGGATATAGATATATTGATATGGCATGGAATTACCCTATTAATGGGTTAGAAAATAAAATATCAGCTAAACATTTTTTAGCGGAATGGCTGAAGATTAATAAAATAAATGATGTTAAAATTATCTACAAAGTAGGTAGTGTCTGCCACAGACGCACAGAAGAAAATGATTTAAGTGATAAGAATTTAACAGAGCAAATTTACCAGTCTTTGGATCTTTTTGGTGAAAATATATCCTCTGTCATGATTCATTGGGATAATCGCCTTAATTTTGTTGAAATTAATATGACTTGCAGTTTTTTATCATATAAACTTAAAGAACTTAATTTGCTTATCGGATTGTCAGGTATACAAGATGTAGATTCATATTTTAGAAGCTTGGTAGCTAGTCAAAAAAAAGTTTATATACAAGTTAAGAGTAATTTTCTTTATCAAGATGAAGAAAAATATAAAATCTTTAATGATAAAATTGAAACTAATTACTTTGCTTATGGTATTTCAATGGGTGGAGTTAAGCCATCTAAGTCAGAATATACTATAAAGAGTAATATAGTCTTATCTAAGACGTTGTCATATCATGACTTAATAGTTAATGACAGTCTTTTACAAAAATATGATTCTTTAAAAAGAGAGCATTATTTTATAGAAAATTTTTATCATGCATCTATGTACAATATAGAAAGTAATAAGGCAGTTTATGGTTACATAGTTGCTCCTACGAGCGTTGAGCAGATGCTGGATATTTTACGCTTTAGAAATGCTTATATAAATGAAAAAAGTTAAATGTCAGTTAATATATGTAGATAAAATTTGATTAAAATAAGTCTGTCTATCTGATAGACAATTTAATCTATGTAATGTTTACTAAATCTATGGATATACGTAAGGCTATGCCTTTAATAAGCTTAGTAATTTTAGTTGTTGTTAGCATTTTTATAGTTAAGGATCTTATTTTAAATCTAGGTATAGATATTTTGGAATTTAATGGTAAATGGGAAAGTTATCATAGATTATTTTATATGGGAGCGTTGTCTTTAGCTATATTTTCAGTCTTTAAAAGATCTCCTTTGTTTATATATGCTCCTTTTGCGTTGATATGTGCACATCTTGCAGAATATGTATACTCTTATGAAGGTTTACATGAATATCTAGTAAAACTTAATTTTTATCATTTAATTGGTTATAAAGAGTGGGAAGGAAATCCTCAGTATGCTGGTCTTCTATTATACGGTGTTTTATTGTTTATTGTTTTTTTTAAATTGTTGTACTATAAACTAAAATCATTGAATTTGTATTTTGTGCTTATGTTACTTTTAGTAAATATACTTACGATATTTTTGAATCATGTAAGTTTTCCTAATGGAATCATGAAAGATATGTATAACTTGCATACTGAAAATTTAAAAATATTGACAAAACTCGATGAAGATCAATTCGCAGAAATTTGTATAGATCAACATATAGTTTGTAGATCTATAGACAAAAATGGCAAGATAAATCAATTTTCATTTTTAGAAAGTGAACATGAAAATTATAATTCATATTACAAAAGAATAGCCTCAAATTTTTCTTATGGTAATGAAGATGTGAAAAATGATTATAATAAAATGCCAAGTGTTTATCTGAATTTAAGATCTAAAAATTTATACTATGAAATATTTTCTTATGAAACACCTTTTAAAATATGGAATTTGAGTTTCGAGTATTTTTCGAGAGCCTGCTTTTTTGTTTCTATGGTATGGTTTTATTTGATAGTTTTGTTTTCATATATTCATCGTAAAAAAATAGGAATAATGTGAAATTTTTCTTATTAATAATTTTTTTTATAAATAAATTATATGCGTATAACGTAAAAACAAGATTTCAAGTTGATTTATACAAACAGAAAAATGAATGTGGTGTCGCAACTCAGAGTGTTATTCCTGTTATTCAGGTTAGTTTTGATTTGGATGTAAAATCAATTAAAAAAAATATGATATTACAGGTTAGAGATGAAAAAACTAAATTTTTTCAAAATATTATATATAAAGAAGATTATTTCTTATATCCAGAATTGTTTTCACAAGATGGTCATAAGGAGTACGGAGAACCTGATTGTGATAAAGATGGTAAGCGATGTAGGTTTTTTGTTTTCATTTTTGATCCTGAATATAAATTATCAAAATCTAAAAAGATATTAATGAATTTTGATATTCTGTATCCTGAAGGAAACATTAAAAATATTAAAATGAATATAAAAGAAAAAAATATATTCTATCTAAATAATAAAAGTAAATTAGAAGACATTAACGAGTTGTTTTATAAAATAGATTTAATAATGAATAAAAATGAAACCTATGCAATCTTAGATAAGAAAAAAATAAAAGAACTTTTAGATAAAAAATATAAGATAAAGATGATCTTTGCATACAGGCTGACAATTGATCAACAAGCTTATACAGAGGAATCTTCATATTTAAATAGAGAGCATTCATGGGTTAGCGAGGCATCTGATAGATGGATGATGAGCAAGAAAGTTTACAATCCTACTTATATGAGTTTTATGGTAATTGTGTCCAAGGAAAACAAAGTTTATGAGTCTAAAATTGAAATACACAATTTGAAAAATGATTTTTATAAATGTAAATGAATAAATATATTTTATAGTCTCAGCGTAAGAAGAAATTCTCATCGCCTTACGCTGAGTAAGTGCTTTACCCCTGACGTTGTCTCTTATCCACAGCTAAAGCAGCTTCACGTATAACTTCACTTAGCGTTGGGTGTGAGTGGAATGATCGAGCTAAATCTTCACTTGAGCCACCAAATTCCATTGTCACGATGATTTCTGATAACAACTCAGACGCCGATGGGCCTACTATATGGCCACCCAAAATACGATCTGTGCGTTCATCAGCAATGAGCTTAACAAAACCGTCAGTCATGCCACGAGCTTTTGCTCGGCCATTAGCTGCAAATAAAAACTTACCTACTTTAACTTGATAACCTTTTTCTTTAGCTTGCTCTTCTGTTAACCCTACAGAGGCCACTTCTGGGTGAGTGTAAATAACACTTGGTACTGTGTCATAATTTACGTGACCATATCCAGTTGCTAAGTATTCAGCTACAGCGACACCTTCTTCTTCGGCCTTATGAGCAAGCATTGGTCCTACTGTGACATCACCAATTGCAAAAATATTTGGAACATTTGTTTGGTAATGCGAGTTGATTTTAACGCGACCACGATCGTCTTTTTCAATGCCTACAGTTTCAAGTCCTAATCCATCAGTAAAAGGTTTGCGCCCAGTTGATACAAGGACAACATCCCCTTGAATGGAACCTTTAGCGCCATCTTTAAGTGATTCATATTCTAACTCTACGCGGCCTCCAACAGAACGAGAGCCCGTAACTTTTGTAGAAGTTAAAAAGCTTACGCCCATTTTCTTCATAGATCTTTGAAGAACGTTGATTGTGTCCGTGTCCATCATGCTGCAGATTTTATCTGCAAACTCAATAACAGTTACTTTTGATCCTACACGCGCCCACACAGACCCAAGCTCAAGACCGATAACACCACCACCCACAACAAGAAGCTCTTTCGGAATTGAATCCAAAGATAATGCTCCTGTTGAGGAAACGATTTTTTTCTCATCAAACTTTAAAAATGGAAGCTCTACGGGTACTGACCCCGTAGCTATGATGATGTTTTTTGCATTTACAGACTGCTTAGTGCCATCTGCAGCTGTGATTTCGACAGTATTGGCATTTGTGATTTTCCCATAGCCTTTAAGGTGTGTGATTTTATTTTTTTTGAATAAAAAATCAATACCGCCAGTTAAATCACTTACGATTTTATTTTTGCGACCCATCATTGTGCTAAGATCAAGTTTAACATCTGTAAAGCCAATCCCGTGTTTATCAAAATCATGTAGAGCTTCATGGTAAAACTCAGAACTTTGTAAAAGGGCTTTTGAAGGTATGCATCCCACATTCAAGCATGTTCCACCTAAAGTTTTATCTTTTTCAACAACTGCTGTTTTAAAACCAAGTTGCGCAGCTCTAATCGCCCCAACATATCCACCAGGTCCTGAACCAATAAAGACAACATCAAAATTTTCCATATCTCATTCTCTTTCTAAATTTCATTAAGAGCATTTATTAATTTAAAATATTCATTCGAAATTTAAAGCGTTAAATTTCTAGTAATAATCTTTCAGGGTCTTCAACGCCTTCTTTGATTTTAACTAAGAAAGTGACAGCTTCTTTTCCATCGATAATTCTGTGATCATAACTTAAGGCCACATACATCATAGGACGAATTTCAACTTTTCCGTTAATCGCTACAGGACGATCTTCAATTTTATGTAAACCTAAAATAGCACTTTGAGGTGCATTTAAAATAGGTGTTGATAAAAGTGATCCAAAAACACCACCATTTGTGATTGAGAATGTTCCACCAGTTAAATCATCTGGAGTGATTTTTCCATCACGGCCTTTCAGTGCTAAATCACGAATAGCAAGCTCTACACCAGCCACTGACAAATTATCAGCGTCTTTAATAACAGGAACCATTAATCCACGATCAGTCGACACCGCAATACCAATATTGTAGTAGTTATGATATTCAATTTCAGTTCCATCAATCCAAGCATTCACAGCTGGTAAGGCTTTTAACGCTTCAATCGCAGCTTTAACGAAAATACCATTAAAACCCAAGTTTACGCCGTACTTATCTTTGAACTTATCTTTGTACTTCGTGCGTAACTCCATAAGTTTAGACATGTCGATTTCATTAAATGTAGTAAGAATTGCAGCATTATGTTGAGCATTTACTAAACGTTCAGCAATTTTTTTACGAATGTTTGTCATCGGTACGCGTTTGATATCACCTTGTTTAGATGGACCACGAACAGCAGGAGTTGTTGGGGCAGGGGCTTTAGCTTGAGGTGTTGCTGGTGCTGCAGGTGTTGTAGCAGCTTGAGGTGTTGCATTTAAAACATCACCTTTTGTTAGCCTGCCACCCAGTCCAGTACCTTGAACTGTTGAAGGATCAAGACCTTTTTCATTTACAACTCTTTGAACTGCTGGCGATTGGTGGGCCTGTAAATCTGGGTGAGTTGGGCGACCGCCCGCAGATGCTGCTGGCTGCGAAGTTGTTGAAGAGTTTGAAGATGTAGGGGGGGGATTTGTAGCGGTTGTAGCCTGCGCTGTAGGTTTTCCATCTGTGTCAATACTTCCAACAGTTGCTCCGATGGCCACAGTTTCTCCAGCTTGGGTTCCAATAGTGAGGACACCATCTTTTTCCGCTACAACTTCAACAGAGGCTTTGTCTGTTTCAAGAAGCATGATCACTTCATTCATTTTTACGAATTCACCAGATTTTTTTGTCCAACTTCCGATGATGGCTTCTGTGATGGATTCTCCGACTGCTGGTACTTTTACATCTAATTTCATTTTATATCCTCTGTATTCTTTTTAATTAAACTCTAAAAACTTTTTCAATAATTTCTTGTTGTTCTGCTTTATGTCTGTAAACAGATCCTGTTGCAGGGCTTGCTTTTTCTGGACGACCTATATATCCAAATTGAGCTTTTGAATTAATCTCATTTAAAAGATTAGCAAACTTAAAGTAAACATAAGTAAATGCCCCCATGTTTTGAGGTTCTTCTTGAGCCCAGATCACTTTTTTAACATTTGGGTACATTTTGAAGATCTCTTTGATTTTCCAATGAGGAAATGGAGAGATTTGCTCTAAACGTACAAGCGCTGTTTTTTGATCTTTGAGTTTTTCTCTTTGCTCTAAAAGTTCATAATAAAGTTTACCTGAGACGAAAACAACTTTTTCAACTTTTGAGTTATCCGTTAATAAAGTATCTGCGATAACTTCTTGAAACGTTCCATTCGCCATTTCAGAGATCATGCTTGTAGCACGCGGATGACGCAACAATGATTTAGGAGACATGACGATTAAAGGTTTTCTAAAGTCACGTTTTACTTGTCTACGTAAAGCATGAAATATTTGAGCAGGTGTTGTCAGGTTGACGACACTCATGTTGTTTTGTGCACTTAACTGTAAAAATCTCTCTAAACGAGCAGATGAGTGCTCAGGACCTTGGCCCTCATATCCATGAGGTAATAAAAGAACTAAGCCAGACATTTGTTGCCACTTGGCCTCTCCAGCAGCAATGAACTGGTCGATCATGATTTGAGCGCCATTTGCAAAATCACCAAATTGAGCTTCCCACATAGTTAAAAACGAAGGGTCTGTGATTGAGTTACCATATTCAAAGCCCATGACTGCATATTCAGATAAAATAGAATCATAAACACAAAAATTAGTTTTTTCAGAGTTCAGTTGTTTAAGAGGAAAATAGGCTTCGTTCGTTTTTGTATCGTAAAATCCAGAATGACGGTGAGTGAATGTTCCACGCACGCAGTCTTGTCCCGTCAACCGAACAGATGTTCCTTCTGTGAGTAAACTTCCGTAAGCTAAAAGTTCGCCCATTCCCCAGTCGCAAGCCTCAGTTCCTTCAGCCTGTTTTTTGCGAGTTTCTATAAGCTTCGCAAGTTTAGGGTGTAAATTAAATCCAGAAGGGATGGTTGCTATTTGAGTTCCTACTTTTTGTAAAGTTGCAAGATCAATAGATGTTTTTACTGGTTTTTCAATATCAGCAGAAGTTGCCTTTTTAAGACCTTTCCAAGCACCTTCAAATTTAAAAGTTTTTATTTTAGGAGCTGCCTGTTTGGCTTGATCGTAAATTTTTTGTAACTCATTCATGCGATCAGTTAATAAACCGTCAGCAAAAGCTTGATCACATACATTTGATTGGACAAGTTGTTTAGAGTAAATTTCGCGTAATGTAGGATGTTTTCTGATAATTTCGTACATTAAAGGTTGTGTGTAGGCTGGCTCATCACCTTCATTGTGGCCAAATCTTCTGTAGCAAGTTAAGTTAATGACAACGTCGCGGCCCCACTCTTGACGATAGCGTACTGCAATATCCATGGCGCGTACGCAGGCTTCAACATCATCACCGTTACAGTGTAAAACAGGGATGGCTAAAGCTTTAGCTACATCCGATGAGTAGTGAGCTGAGCGCGCATTTTCAGGGTTAGTCGTAAAGCCAACTTGGTTATCAATGATTAAATGAATTGTACCACCTACAGAGTATCCACGAACATGCGCCATTTGAAGTGTTTCTAGAACAACACCTTGTCCTGCGAAAGCAGCATCACCATGAATAAGAATAGGTAAAACTTTTTTACGTTCTTTTGTATCATTACGTTTTCTTTGAGACGCTCTCGCCATCCCTAAAACAACAGGATCAACAGCCTCTAAGTGGGAAGGGTTGAAAGCTAAGTGACATTCAACTTGAGCTTGCGAAACTTCTTTTAATTTTGTGTAACCTAAATGGTATTTAACATCACCATCAAAATCTTCTAAAGGAGTTTCGAGTTCTGTAGGACCATTAAAGTCTGCAAACATAGTGGCGATATCCTTACCCATGAAGTTTGCTAAAACGTTAACGCGACCACGATGGGCCATCCCTAAAACCAATTCTTCAACTTTTAAAGAAGAACCTTTATTGACAGCGTGATTCAGCATAGGAAGAGTGGCATCAGCACCTTCGATGGAAAAACGTTTAGTTCCTACATAACGAGTGTGAATAAATTTTTCTAAGCTTTCGGCTTGAGTGACTGATTTTAAGATTTCTTTTTTTTGATTAGCAGTGAGTTTAAAGTTTGTAGTGTTTTGTTCAAATTCTTTAATAAACCAATTTCTAACTTCAGGGAAAGCCTCAGCACATTGTACTGTAAGCTTTCCGCAGTAAACAGATTTTAAATGAGCTATAATTTCTTTAAGTGTAGCATTCGGTTTTCCAATGATCGAAGAAATTTGAAATGCTTGATCTAAGTCCTTTTCTGATAAATTAAATTTTTCTAAGCGAAGTTGATCGCTCGGAGCTGGAGTGTTTGTTAATGGGTCAAGATCAGCTTCAAAGTGACCATAATTTCTGTAGGCTGTAATCAGATGATAAACATCTAACTCCTTTTCGGATAAGCCAAAAGACCCATCATTTGCAAATTCCACACCTTCGAAAAACCTTTTCCATTCAAGGTCTACAGAATCAGGTGATTTTTTAAATTGGTTGTACAATGATTCAAGATACTCAAGATTTAAGTGGTTCATTTATTTGCCCCTATAAAAAATTACATTTTTTCGCTCTTGATTGTCTCATAAAGATCAAGCAAACTTAAGCATATTTTTGGAGCGCATACGAAAAGTCTAATCTCTATGATTTTATGTGCCAGACCTTTTTGTAGCTTGGCTTTGGTAAGTTGTGAAACGAGGTTTATCCAAAGAATTATCTGAAGAGTTGCAAATGATTTTTTTATACGCTTTATGCAATTGAAAGGGAAAAAAGTATGTCTTTAAAACAACACTCTAGCTATAAGTTGGTCATTGTTCGTCATGGTGAATCGGTTTGGAATCAGGAAAATAGATTTACAGGTTGGAAAGATGTCGATCTCTCTGACAAAGGACGTGTAGAAGCTCAAAAAGCTGGCAAGTCTTTACTAGAGCAAAAATTCGAATTTGATATCGCCTACACCAGTGTTCTGACACGAGCTATCAAGACATTAAACTTTATCCTCGATGAGATGAAGTTACAGTGGTTACCCGTGACTAAAGAATGGCGTTTAAATGAGCGTCACTATGGAGATTTGCAAGGTTTAAATAAATCAGAAACTGCGGCTAAACACGGTGAGGAGCAAGTCAAAATATGGAGACGCAGTTACGACACGCCCCCTCCGATGATGTCTAAAGAAAACCCTGAACATCCTCTTCATGATAAGCGTTATGCTCACGTTGATCCTCAAGTTTTACCTTCTGGTGAATCGTTAAAAGATACAGTGGCGCGATTTTTACCGCTATGGAACGATAAAATTTCAAAAGATATTCTTTCTGGAAAAAAAGTTTTAATTGTAGCGCATGGAAATTCCTTAAGATCGCTTATACAACATCTTGAAAAAATGACACCTGACCAAATTATGGAAGTGAATATGCCAACTGGTATTCCGTTGATGTACGAGTTAGATTCTAACTTAAATGTCATAAGTAAATCATTTATAGGTGATGCTGATGAGGTTGCTAAAGCGATGGAGACTGTGGCGAACCAAGGAAAGAAAAAATAAGATCCTTTATTAGAGTGCGAAAGACAATATGCGTAGACTGCTTTATAATTTTCAATTAGTGAATGCCGATTTTAATAATTCTGAAGCCAAAATGGCTATGGTTATTGAAAACGGCATTATTGTATGGATCGGAAAAAAATCTAAAGTTTCCAAAAAAGAAAAATTCAAGACGGAACTTGATTTAAAAAATGCAAAGATTTTTCCCTCTTTCATTGAATGCCACACTCATGCTGTATTTGGAGGAAGTCGCGCGGACGAGTTTGAGCTTCGTAATAATGGAGTGAGTTATCTAGAAATAGCTCAGCGTGGTGGTGGAATTCTTTCGACTATGAATAAAACACGTAAAGCTTCAGTGGCTGATCTTTTATTGAAGTCAAAAAAATTCATTGATAATTATTTGGTTCAAGGTGTTTCTACGGTCGAAGTAAAATCAGGTTATGCGTTAGATTTAAAAAATGAAATTAAATCTCTAGAAGTGGCAAATCAATTAGCCGGGCTTTATGGAAAAGGTAAAGCTCCCCGTATAGTGCCAACGTTTCTAGGAGCTCATGCGAAACCTCCTGAGTTTGAGTCTTACTCTGAATATCTTAATTTTTTAGTTGAAAAAGTCTTGCCTGTGATTAAACGTAAAAAATTATCTCGGCGAGTAGATATTTTTATAGAAAAAAATTTTTTTGAGGCTAAAGAATCTCGTCAATATTTAGAAAAAGCTAAGAGTATGGGATTTAACTTAGTGGTTCACGCCAATCAACTGACATTATCGGGTGGAGCTGAACTAGCTTTAGATTTACAAGCTCAGTCGGCTGATCATGTTATTCATTTAAATGAAGATACGATTCGGCAGTTTGCACGGTCATCTACTGTAGCTGTTTTGTTACCAGCGGCTGATCTTTATATGAAATGCCCCTATCCACCCGCGCGAAAACTTATCGATGCTGGTGCAACAGTCGCTTTAGCAACTGACTTTAATCCAGGAAGTTGTCCTACGCAGGACTTATCTTTAGTGGGGTTGTTGGCTCGTTTAGAAATGAAGATGACTTTACCTGAAGTCTTTAAAGCTTACACTCTTGGTGCTGCAAAAGCTTTAGGGTTAGAGCGCGAAGAGGGAACTTTGGAGATTGGAAAAAGAGCAAATTTTATAAGCACTTACGCTGATATAACAGATTTTTTCTACTCTGTGGGAGCGATGCCGGAGCATCAACTTTTCATTGGCGGAAATAAAGTTTAGATTTATGAAAATCGATTAAAATTATCGATTGCGTCATAAAATTTAAGAATCTTAAATTTTAGTTGTTTAATATCGCAAGCCTTTCTAGTCTCAGGATATGGCAGCAAGTTATTCATCATTTTTGACGACACAGTATTATAGTCCGATTTTTAATACCGCATTATTCGATGGGCCGTTTAGAATTTATTTTTCGCAAAGTTATGAGTCAGTGGCTTTGAAGATTTATCATCTTTTGCAGTCACAAGATCTTGTTGTCTGGACGGAATATAAAAAATGGTCAGAAAAAACTAGAAAACACGGTTTTATTTTGATTTATCCATCTGCTAAAGATTTGAAATTGGCTTTTGATGACTCATCGAACCAGTTGCCATTAGTGAGGCATTGGGGTGAGGGAGTTATTTTAGGAATTTTAAATCCTCAAACTGATGATGAGTTTTTGAATATATATCAAAATATCATTCAAGAATTAAAACAATTTATCGCGATGGAAAAAAATCAGGCTCCATTAGAAGTGTAATGAAGAGTAAACTTAACTCTAAAGGTCAGGTTCTTATTGAGTACATCCTTATGATGGTATTCGTGGTGACCATTGCTGCTGTATTAACTAAATCTTTAGTTGGGCGAACAAGTGATGTGGCTAATCAAGGGATGATTATCAAAAGCTGGAATCGCATGATTAAAGCTATAGGAAATGACTTACCAGATTGCCCTAATCAAAAAGATTACAATTCGCCTAATTGTCCACCTCCTTAATTCTCGCGGGACACGCGAAGGTGCGTGAGCCTAATTCTCGCGGGACACGCGAAGGTGCGTGAGCCTAATTCTCGCGGGACACGCGAAGGTGCGTAAGCCTAATTCTCGCGGGATACGCGAAGGTGCGTAAGCCTAATTACAAAAACGCAGATCCACGTTTTTGGATTTCATCATTTATTTTTTTCTGTAAACTTTCTTGGATTTCAAAAGCTAAATCTCGGCAAAGTTCAGAGTCTGAAAGTTTGTCAGGCCCTAAAGGGTAAGAAATTGGTTTTTCAAAAATGATCTTCCATTTGGCAGGAAGAGGAATAATATTTAAAGGTACGGGTAAAACTAAGCCACGTAAGAATTTTGAAAATTTAAGTTTACGTAAATTAATATGAGTCTCTTCGGCACCAATGATGACTGTTGGGATGATCGTGGCTTTTGTAGCCAGCGACATACGAATAAATCCACGTTTGAACTCTTGAAGTTGGTAACGTTTGGAGGAAGGCTTAAAGTTTCCATGCTCTCCTTCGGGAAAAATTACAATCATTTGATTTTTTTTAAGGTACGAAACTCCATTTTCATACGTGGCTTCAATAAAACCTAATTTTTTAGCCGGCAATGCTGTTTTCTCAGTTAAAAACCAAAGATGATGTGTGAGAACTCGAGGAGTACGTTTTGTTTCTTTTTGAAGAATGTAAGCTAAAACCATGCCATCCATAGCTGTAAAACCTGAATGGTTAGGGGCGATAATAACGGGTCCGCTTGTTGGCAGATTTTCAAGGCCTTCAATTTCTAATCTAAAGTATTTGCGCATAATTTCCATGAAGAATCTTGGAAAAACTTTATAAAGAAGTTCATCCGCCTCAAGAGAGCGTAATTTAAAAATTTTTTCGTTGGGTTTTTTAAAAAAATTGATCATGATAGTTCTATGAAAAAATATATCATGGCTATAGATCAAGGAACAACTGGTTCAACTGTCATTCTTGTCGATCAAGGCGGAGGTCTGGTGGCTTCAGCCGATGAGGATTTTAAGCAAATCTATCCTCAACCTGGCTGGGTTGAGCATGATCCACGAGATATTTGGGTTTCAATTTCTAATTCAGCGCGAAAAGTTTTAAAAAATGTGCAAGCAAATCCTCAGGATATTTTAACAATAGGAATTACTAACCAGCGTGAAACTGTTGTGGCTTGGCGCAAATCTAATTCAGAAATTTTACATAATGCGATTGTTTGGCAATGCCGTCGTACAACGGATATGTGCAATAAACTGAGATCTCGTTGGCAGAAAAAAATCAAAGATAAAACAGGACTGGTGTTGGATCCTTATTTTTCTGCTAGCAAGATGCGTTGGCTTATAGAGAATGTGCCCGCCGTTAAAAAAGCATTAAAAGATAATGATTTAGCATTTGGTAATATGGATACATTTGTTATGTGGAAGTTATCTGGTGGAACTATTTTTGCAACGGATGTAAGTAATGCCTCGCGCACAATGCTCATGAATTTAAAAACTTTATCTTGGGATAAAGAACTGCTTAAGTTGTTTAAAGTGCCTTTAAACACTTTGCCTGAAATAAAATCTTCAGCTGGACATTTTGGTTCAACAAAGGGCGCTGGGTTCGTGGCCGATGAGACTTTAATTACAGGTGTTGCAGGTGATCAGCAGTCTGCATTGTTTGGTCAAGCTTGCTATTCGGCAGGTGAAGGTAAGTGTACATATGGCACAGGCAGTTTTATTCTCATGAATTCAGGCCGTAAAATTATTAAATCTAAATTTAATTTGCTCACGACAGTGGCGTGGAAAATTAAAGATGAGCCTGTTCAGTATGCTCTAGAAGGTGGAGCTTTTATTTGTGGAGCAGCTGTTCAGTGGTTGAGAGATGGTTTAGGAATTATCCAAAAAAGCAATGAAGTCGAAAATCTTGCCGAATCTGTAAGTGATACAAATGGGGTTGAGTTCGTGCCGGCATTAACGGGATTAGGGGCTCCTTACTGGAAACCTGAAGCTCGAGGTGAGATCATAGGTATCACACGTGGAACAACTAAAAATCATATTGCACGTGCAACTTTGGAAGCTATGGCTTTACAAAATGCAGATATTTTACTAGCTATGCAAAAAGATTTGGGAAAAAAAATAAAAAAACTTCGCGTTGATGGCGGAGCTTCTGCAAATAATTTATTAATGAAGCTACAGGCTAATTATTTACAAACTCAAGTAGATCGTCCACAGCAAATCGAGACGACATCTATGGGAGCTGCATATTTGGCTGGTCTTGGAGCTGGAGTTTGGAAGTCGACAGCTGAGATCAATAAAATTTGGAAAATTGATCGTTCTTTTAAATCAGAGATGAGTAAAAAAGATTTAACAGTGCGGCGTAAATCCTGGGTGCGTGCTGTTAAGAAAGTTATGGCTTAACATATATCAAAATTATATTTTGTATAGTGTGCGCTCATCCTGACACAATCTTGTTTTTTAAAAACGTTCGTAATGCTGTATAAGAGCTCTAGATTAACGATGCTTAATTTAAACAAGGAGTTCTTAAAGTGAAAAAAATTAGTTTTTCAATGTTATTTATTTTGCCGAGTGTTGTATTAGCGAGCAAGGCTCAATTAAAATGCGAAGTCGAAAAGCAAGTTTTAAAAAATATTGCACTCACTCAATGTGTCCAAACGCATGCTGAAAATTGTGTTCGTGAAGAAATTTATGGATATGAATTAAAGCCAATTGGTGTAAAAGATTTAGAGACTGTATTTGATTCTGAGGGCTCAGGAAAAGGTTATTATGGTCACAAAAGAGCTTACAATAAAGATATTGTTATTACGACGTGGGTAAGTCCAAGCCATACAATAGCAACATTAACTTATTTAGTTGATGGCAGCGAGTCTCGTTTTGAAAGTACGACCGCCGATAATAGCCGTGCCATTTATTTTACACTCAAGCAGCCGACAAAAGCTGCCAATAAAGAAGGAAATGTTGTTGGATTAAGTTTAGTGTGTCGATCAATAGATTCTAAATAAAGTTATTAAACTCATTAGATTTTAAAGAAAAAAAGCTATTCCTCAAAAGGAATAGCTTTTTTGTTTATTAAAATAATTCTACACATCGATGTGTGTGGTATTGATATTTTTGTCTTAAATCTTGTTCTTTAGTGCTTTGCGATTGTCTAGGTGTAATAGTCTCAGCAACAGCATTTGATTTTCCGCTGACATCAACTTTATTGAGTTTTCTAATTTTAGCTAAAGCTAAAACTGCAGCGGCTGACATAACGGCTATTTCTTTCGCACCAATTTGGTGAATAAGAGATAAAACTGGAGTTCTCACATAATCGGCGAACATGGCAGCTACGTCTCCAGAGTAAAGCATAATTGGGAAGAGTCCAGCAAAAGTAACCCATGCGTAAGGAAGAGAGTAGGCTATTTTTGAAGACGTATTATCTTGAGCTTTTAATCCATTTAAGCGCATAGCTCTGTTGAGCCATTGTGACGGAGCGCTAATTGTGGCAGCTGCTGTTACGCCCATGATTAACCATGCTGAAAATGGCATGTGGACTTGCCATGCGTAAAAGCTCCATGCATACGATACTGTCATCATAGGTAAAAAAACTTTTGCCATACGTTTATGCGCAGATAATAAATCTCCAGCAAATGGCACATTTCTTTCAATAGATCCTCTTAAAGAAGTATTCATATTTTGATCATCGACAAAAGACTCAAATATACGGAGGGTGCGAGTTAAGAACTTACTGTTTCTAACGATCTCAGTTTGACGGAGTTTTTGAAATTTTCCTGGTTGTGCTGGGTCAATAGGGCTAACCATTTCCATAAGCGTTGTTGCATCTTTATACTGCTGAAAAAAATTATTAGCGTAAATAAACATTTTTAATTTGTTTTGCTCAGTCGTGCTTATTTTCTCAAAGTAGCGAGCCATATTAGGATCGAGTTTAATTTCGTTGTCAGTTGACTCTTGAGCTTGTTGTTCTACTAAATCTAACATTTTAATGTAATCAGTACGGCCTTGAGCCTCAGCAATAGCTTTGTCCTCGATATGTAGACCAATTTTTTTAGCTAAAGAGTTTCTAAAGTATGTCTGTTTAATTTGATTTATACGATCTAAATTATTATTGTCTAAAAGTTTTTTTCCTTCTGAAGTTTTAAGAAATTCAGCTATTTTAGCTTCAGCCTCAGCAAGAGCTTTGTCTTGTTTACGGCGAGTCATCCAATCAGCTTTTTTAGGAGTAAACTTTTCAGCGTTGGCTTTGACAACTTCCTCGTGAGCTAAATTATTGATTTCAATTTGTGTACGTAGTTTTAACTCAAAAGTTTGAGCTTCTGTTAGAGAGCTTATGTCTTTGATTTGAGGATATTGTTTTTTTAAAGCTTCAAAAGCTATTTCTTTTGCTTTTTCACCATGTTTTTTAGCATTTTCTTTCGATGAAAAAACTAAACTGTCACCTTCTTTACTAAGATAGCTGTATAAAGCTTGTCTAAACATTAAACCTGCCGCATTAGCTGCTTCTTTAGAGTATTTCTGTGCCCAAGCTTCTGGTAAATATTTAAGTCCGTACTCTAAAGATCCTTCATAACTTAAAAGCGTTAAAGTGAGACGTGCTTTTTGTGCTTCGATTAATCCTTCTTTGCCATTTTTTACTCCATTAACTAAAAAGCTCATGGATTTAGCTGTTTCTTGTAAGAGGGCTAAAGCTTCACGTGCTTCTTTTGAATTATCAGAACGAATCCATTCTTGGGCTGTTTTAATCGCTTTGTTTAACGCATTTTTACTTAATCCAGAACGCTTTTCTAAAATAAAGCTTTCTGCAGCTTGCAGTTCTTCTGGCGAGTTGTATCCAAGAGTTTTAGGAATTGTGTGGTAAACAGTCGACATATCAAATAAGAAGTATTTATTGTCTGGTAAACCTTTTTGTTTCATGGTGATATTGATTTTTTCTTCGATCATTTTTTCTTTTAAAGATTGAAACTTAGGGTCGTCTGGGTCTTGACCTTTAGATCTCATTTCAGATTCGATTTCTTTAGTTACAATGTCAATAACTTGAGCGCGTGCTTCTGATGAGTAACTAGAAGCTCCGCTTTGGATATGGCTTAGCCCATTTCTGATAGTATCTTGAAGAGCGATTTGTTGATATTTAGGATTGTTAACATCAAAAGCATCGTTAAATCTTTGTTGAGTTTCTGGAGAGAGTTGCGTTGCTGCATTTTGAGCGATCCACGGCACAGCAGCTTGATATTGTATGGCCACCATAGCTGTATCTACACCGCCTAAAACTATAGCTCCTAAATAGAAAGTTTTACCATTTACAGGAACCTTGCGCATTAAGTCTCTAGAGTAATAAAATGAATTTTTCAAAAATCTACGAACTAGCGTATGATCAGCTGCTGCGATCGTTGGCATAAAGCGATCTAAGAACATCTCAAGTGAGTTTGCAAAGGAAACCGAGGCAATCTGTGCTGCTGTTGTAGACATAGATGCAAAAACGTCAAAAACCTCTTTGATTTCGCGTCCGGCAAGTTTAATTGGATTTTTAGTGTTCGCCATGCTTTCTGATCTGAAAGATTTAATTTTTGATCTTACTCCAGGGTGTGCATATTTGATTACTACGCTAGCTGCGAGCATCCCTGTGAGGATTGTTCCTACATAAACGAGACGCTCTATGAGTTCAGGTGATAAGTCCATCGCGTAAGACTGATTTTGAGTTAGCGCAGCTAAGTTGTTGAACTTTGATGAGATCTTTTCTATGAAGTTTTGTACAAATTTATTTTGACTTTCATCAGGAGATTTAAACGCAGATAGTTTTTGCGGCCAGAATGATTTTTCAGGCATTTGTAAATCAACACCTGTAAAAACTAATCCAAAACCAGCTGTCATGCCGGGAGCGGGTGTTGAAGCATATTTTCCAGATCTATTTTTTAGAGTTAGGGCTGATGCTAAAACGAGGTTTATCTGTTCAGCTTTCATAAGGGTTTCAACGTCTTGTAATTCAAGAGCGACAGATTCTTCGTTGTTAGCTACAACGAGCATATTGGATTGTGGAATCTGCAAAGAGCTTAGTTTTCCTGTCCAACCTTGTCCGGCCAATGGAAAAAAGTAAACAGGTACGGCTCTATTGTTTTTTGCGTATTCTGATAATTCTTCACGATTAATAAAGAAAATACCTTCGCCAGTTTTTTCATTTTGGCCTGAGGCTTTTTGAAACAAATTACTTTTTTTGTTAAGTGAAAAAAATACGAATTGTTCAGTGGCTTGTATAGGGATCAAAGGAAGCTTTAGAGTCAGAACTTTTTTACTGCCTTTTTGAATAATATCAAGACTCGTTTCATTTTGACGATACTCTATATTGTTGTTTGTGTTTATATTTTGGTTTGACCAAGTTTGCGATCTCATAAAAAATGGATCTTGATCTAAAGAAGGATCATTGTGTGAAAACTGAAGTTTTAAACCATCAGCTTTTGCTTCTGTGAATTGTTTCCAGATAGGATCAACATCTTTATATAAATCATTAGCAGAGTGGGTTTGGTGTTTTAGGGGGGTAGCTTGAGCTGTTTGGGAGACTGAAACTTTAGCAAGCGCGGGTTCTAAAGCTAATTGCATTGAAATTAATAGCGATAGAGCCACTTGAGTTTTTTTAGACTTCATTAGTTTCATATTTGCACTCCTTTAGCAATAGAGATTGTAGATACACCAATATACAAGGTAATAAGCAAAAATCAGGCGAACTTTAAAGTGTCTATTTCTTATATATTTGTTATAAGAGTTTCAATTTGAGATTTAATAATAACTGGTCAAAATTTGCTAAACAGTGAGACGGGATCTGTTTTTGAGGCCTTAACATTTGAAATAATTTTTGTCACATGTCGAACTTTTGGTCGCTACAAATAGGTTATTTTTAGTTCAACAGAACTATATCTTTTTTGAGGCGTATATTTGTATATTTTAATTTGGCTCATGATGTGAATAAGGTTTTTATAACTAATGGTGTGTTCTTTTTAGAAAACACCGTTTTAACCCTTTGACTAAGCCCCTCTTATGTTAAAGGGTTTTTTTATTTTTTTATATCTTGAACAAGCATGGTTTTTTCCACAAATTTCCAATTGCTGTAGTCTATGAACGAATTACTGAAAGTATTGTATAATTCTATGTTCGTATCTTGAAATAAGCGGCCTTCCATAAATTTTGATTTATCTTTACAAGGCGGAAATCGAGCGATTGCATTGCGAATTTTTATATAAGATGGATTATCAATATATGACATTGTTTTGGAAATATAGCGTTTTGGGCGCAAGACATCCCAATAATTATCTTTTTGTCTGAACATATTCCCTGTGGCCATTTGTTGGTTTAGCATGCTCAGTGCGCAAGTTATGCTGGATTCGGGATTTCTTGAATCACCAGCTTTACAGGGACCGTTTTTGTATTCATTATTAAGATGTAATTGAAAGAGTCCGTAGGCTGTACCATTGGGGCCTTTAGCTGATTCTTTGCTGTTGCATGTACTTTCCTCAAAAGCTTTTGCTGCTGATAAAAGAACAATGACATTGGATTTATTGTTTACACTCATTTCTGAATAGTTTGGACATAGACTGTTAAAATCAGGATCACCTCGTAGGATATTTGCTTACAATTGAGGTTTTGAATTAACTTCTTTGCGAATAAAGCTACCATAATTTCCAAAGTTATCTTTATTGATGAACTGTACGCAAGCATTCATCCAGCGGCTTTTTTGCCCAATTTGATCAGCCTACGTTTTAGCTTGATAACTTTTTAAAAAGTAAAAATGAACAAGTGACGTATTTTGTGATTGAGCTGTTAGGCTTTTTTATAGAGCAAAGATTCTTTTTTTCGTGCATAAAACATTATCATGTTGTGTGTCATTTATGAGTGTGTTGAATGCTGTTTTGACTGTAGTTTTAGGAGAGTGGTAGCCTTTAAACGTGGTTATATTTATTAATTGTAGGAAAGGTTAATTATCCTTATGGCAGAGTCAGCTCAAGTTCCTGAAATTCGTAGGCTTAAAGATTTAAATACACTTGTGAGTCTTTCAAAGCGTCGTGGTTTTGTTTTTCAAAGTTCTGAAATCTATGGCGGTTTAGGAAGTTGTTGGGATTACGGTCCACTAGGATCGATCATGAAAATGAATGTTAAGCGTGCTTGGTGGAATGCGATGACAAGACGTTCTGACATCGTAGGCTTGGATGCGGCGATCTTAATGCATCCAACAGTTTGGAAAGCTTCCGGCCATGTGGATGGTTTTTCTGATCCATTAGTTGATTGTAAAGATTGTAAGACTCGCTTCCGTGCGGATAACACTGAATCTTACATTGATAAAAAACAATGTCCAGTATGCGGTGGCAAAAATTTATCAGAAGAACGTAATTTTAATTTAATGTTCAAAACTCATATGGGTCCATTAGAGGATTCAGCCTCTGTTGTTTATTTGCGTCCGGAAACAGCACAAGGTCATTTTGTTAATTTTTTAAATTGTCAGCAAGCCTCTCGATATAAAATACCATTTGGAATTGCAGCTATAGGAAAATCTTTTAGAAACGAAATTACACCTGGTAATTTTATTTTTAGAACACGTGAGTTTGAACAAATGGAAATGCAATACTTTGTAAAACCAGGAACTGATGAGACTTACTTTAAAGAGTGGAAAGAGCGTCGTTGGGCTTTTTACCTTAAATTTGGTATTCGTGAGGAAAATCTAAAGTTTAAAGACCATGATAAGTTGGCACACTATGCGCGTGCTGCTGTGGATGTTGAGTATAAGTTTCCGATGGGTTTTTCAGAATTAGAGGGTATCCATAATCGTACAGATTTTGATTTAACTCAGCATGCGAAGTTTTCAGGTAAAAATCTTGAGTATTTTAACGAAGCTGAAAAAGAAAAGTATATTCCTTATGTGATTGAGACCGCGGTAGGATGTGATCGTTTATTTTTAGCTTTTATGTGCGATGCTTACCGTGAAGAA
>JBKBTW010000003.1:0-41594 GCA_046291245.1 Pseudobdellovibrio sp.
CTCGATCAGCAGAGGCCATGGCTCGTTCAAATAAATCGACAGTATCCGCTAACCCAGTTAAAGGCCAAAGTAGTCTTTGAGTAAGAAATACTAATACTCCGTAAAAACCCACATTGAGTTCTCCATTAAGAGCTAATTTACCACCTAAAATAAACGTAGCTAAAAAACCCGATAAAACAGCCATTCGAATTAAAGGGTTAAATGCTGATGAAACTTTAATAGCTTCTGCATTTGCCGCTACATAAGCCTCACTGTCATATTGCACTCTTTCGGCTTCATAGCGTTCCGTTGTGAAACTTTTAATCGTCACCATGCCAGAGATATTATTACTTAACCTAGATCCTATTTTAGAAGCCTTTTCCCGCACGCTTAAATATAAGGGCGCTGCTTTTTTTTGAAAATATAAAGCTGCTATTAAAATTATTGGAATCGGAAGAAAAGCATATATTGAAACTTGTGGAGCTAAAACAAAAAAAACAATTCCAATCAGCACAACTGATGTAAACACTTGAATAAGAGAATTCAATCCACCGTTTAAAAATCTTTCTAACTGATTGATATCATCATTCATAATCGTAACTAAGCTGCCAGAGCTTGTATTATCAAAATAAACTTGATCTAGTTTTTGAATATGATTGTACGTTGATACGCGAAAATCATGTTGAAGATTTTGAGCCAAACCTCTCCATGTTCTTAAGTGCAAATACTCAAAAGTGGACTCGCTCGCCCAGATGACAAAAGTTAAGATCGAAAGCACTACGATCTGCTCAAAAGGATCTACATATCCAAAACGTGCCAGAAAAGACGCCTCTCTATTCGCAATGACATCAATAGCGATACCAATCAATATTTCAGGCGCTATATCAAAAGTTTTATTTAAGAATGAATATAAACTACCAAGATAGAAGTCTTTTTTATGATTTGGTGTATAAGCTAAAAGTCGTTTAAAAGATTGTATTGAAGTTTTTTCTAATGCCATTTTTTATCCATGTTTTATGTTAATAAATATCCATTAACATCGAACACATCTTTGTGGCTAGAGTTTAAATCGTGTACTCGGTAAATGAAAAACAACTTTTTATTAAAACAATATTACAAACGTATAAATCATTTTAATAAAAAAAAGGGCGACTCCACTTGAAGTTGCCCTTTTTGAGTTAACCTTAATTAATTTTAAAACTATCTTGCGTATCTCTTATCTACTGATTCACGAATTTCTGCGCCTTCAATGCTTAAACGCGTCCAAGGAATTGCTCTTAAGCGCTCGACTTCAATTGGCTCTTCTGTCTCTTCACAGAAACCATATGATCCATTCTCAATTCTTCCAAGAGCACTTTCTATTTCTAGCAATTGCTGTCTTAATCTATCCGTAAGACTCATTACTTCTTGCTCAGCTAAAATTCTCATTGTTTGATCGGCCTCATCGCCACCACGTTCAAATTGATCTAATTTAGTACGAGCTTCTCTTACGCGATTTAAAAGATCTGATTTTGAATGTAGTAATTTTTCACGGCATTCAGCAATTAATGCTTCCGTGATTTTAGGTTGTGTATAAATCGGCTTCGGCGTGGACTCTTTCGCCACTACTTTTTCAAGATTTACTTTGGCATTAGGTTTTTGAGTCGCTTTTGTAGCTCCTACTGTTGTCTTTGCCATATTACCCTCCCTGTTCAGCGCCTTGGTTAGCGTTGTTCTATCCTCCGCAAAATAACTGTCTTACTGTTATCTCTAGAGGCGACTTATCGGCATCTTTGCCAATAACTTGAGTTCCAAATTGGAACTGCCCACATATAAATAGAAAATTGTAATTATTGCAATAAAAATCTTACAGAAAATGAAATATCATAAGTTATTGAAATTAAAGCGATTTGTATAAAAAACTCTAATTAACGCAAAAAGTAATTAGATTTTTCATATTTTAAAACGAATATATTTGCTTTAGAAACCGTCAATTTTCACATAATTTAAGATTTTGTAAGATTATTTAAGGCAATTCTGGACTTCTTTAATAAGCTCTTCTGTTTGATCCGCCAATTTATCAGCCAACTCTTGAGCTTTTTGTCCACGTTTTCTATATGAGTTTGCCGATACAGACATATTACTCTTTATAGCTTTATAAGCTTTACCACCTGACATACTTAATGCATCTGAATAGCTATCTAAACTATCAGCCATCATATTATGATTTGAAATTAAACTGTCTTGAATGACGACTTGCGCTTTCTTCATTTGTTTAAGATTTTCTATAATTTTATCACACGAAACAGACGCATGCGAAAAACACGAGGTAGATAATATTAAAGATAGGAAAAGTGTAGTTTTTAAATGAGTCATAATAGATCTGAACATAGCAAAAAACCGACCAACTTCCTTGCCCTAGAAACATAATTTAGACACTCTATATACCTATTAAATTGGAATTGAGTCTTAACAAACCAATACCTAGAGCAATTTTCAGTTATTTTTTAATAATTTTTTCAATATCGTCTTTTGTTTCGCCACTCACGTAAGGCAATAACAAACGCATAATATGACTGCGCACTTTATTTAAAGCTCTCGGATTGGCCTCAGCCTCACCTTTGTCTACGGTAGCAAAAAACTGCATGAAACTATTTGATGAAACAAACAAAAGTTCCGCTAAATACTCTAACTCATATTTAGATTGCATTGGAATCATATATCCTGACTTTACCCAATGCTTATGAAGTATAATCATCATTAAAGTTAATTTCTTTATATGAGCTCTCCATAATTTTGACAATTCTGGATCTTTTTTTCTTAACGTGTATGTTTCTCTATGAAAAAATCTGTATTTCCAATAAAGTTCCAAATTTTTGTCTATGAACTCGACTAAATGTGGCTGTTCATTTTTTTTAGCGTTTTTAGTCTGTGGCTTCCACACTTTAACAGTTTCCGCTGACAATTTTTTAAAAATTTCGCGGATAATCTGCTCTTTGTTTTTATAATGAAAATAAAGATTTCCTGGACTCATTTTTAATTCTTTAGCGATGTCGTTTGTTGTCACCTCTGTAGCGCCATCTTTATTAAATAAACTTAATGATCCGAGTAAAATTCTTTCTTTAGTTTTCATAATTTATATAATCCCTTTAAATGCTTGGAATTTCAATCCTGAATATGTTAAGATATTTGTATTATGATTCAAGGACGAACACAATCAACCAAATGGATTTTGGTGCCTACAACTTTAATTATCTCTGCTTTTTTCTTTTTTAAAGATGACGTAGGTGCCATAGCAAAAAACACAGAACTTCCTCTTAATAAGCCCTCAGAAGCGCGTAAAATAATAGCTGCTTCTCTGGAAAAGGAATTTTTATTTAACAAATTACCTGAAAAACTGAAATTGACAGACCAAAGTCTAGATTCAAAGAGTGGTCATGCTCTTTCAGTAACAGCACGTTACTCTTTTGAGTCTGAATTACAAAATGAAGCTACAAAACTCCTTCAACGCTACAAACCTGATTATGGCGCAATTGTCATGATGGATGCCAAGACAGGTCAGGTTCTAGCTATGTCGAGTTTTATAAAAACAGAGCCTGCTGGGCAAAATTTAAATTTACGCGCTACATTTCCTGCGGCGAGCATATTTAAAATCATAACGGCCGCAACGGCAGTTGATCGTAAAGGTGTTGATCCTCACCACCAAATTGCTTTTAATGGCGGCAACTACACTCTTTATAAAAAAAATGTACTCTCTGAAAGAATCACTAAATGGACTCGCTTCATTACATTAAAAGACGCCTTTGCCAAATCGATTAATACAGCTTTTGGAAGACTCACTTTGGAAAACATAGATCCTCATGACCTCTCTGAGTATGCAAAACGTTTCATGTTCAACAAATATATTCCTGCGGATTTTAATGTGGAGTTTAGTCAAGCTTCAATTCCCGAAGAAAAAGGATTTGAGTTAACACAAGTGGCTTCAGGATATAATCGTTTCAACACTTTAAGTCCTGTTCATGGAGCAATGATAGCAGGCGCCATCATCAACGATGGCAAATTTGTAGCTCCTTACATCGTTGATGAATTAGTCTCTGAAAATGATAATGTCGTTTACAAAGCTGAACCTTATGAAATAGGCCAAGCTATCACAGCCGAATCAGCTAAAAAAGTACGCGAAATGATGGAGCAAACAGTTCTAGCGGGAACGTCAAGAAAAACATTTCGCCAAATCTTAAAAGATAAAAAGTTTAGAGAAGTTGAAATGGGCGGCAAAACAGGCCACTTCAGTGGTTTAAACCCTAGAGGAAGAAATGACTGGTTTGTTGGCTACGCATCTGACGGAGACAATAAAGTGGCCATTGCAGCAATAACAGTTAACGTAAAAAAATGGACCGTTAAATCCTCTGCTTTAGCCGAAATGATGTTTCGCAAACACTTTAAAACTATTTTAGAAGAAAAAGAAATTTCTAAAAAACTAAATCAACAACAACAGGACAATGATCAGACCCTTCTTGTTGAAACAAAACCTCACAAGATTTAAGATTTTTAACCAAATTCTTAGTTACACATATATAATCTATGCGCCAGCCATTGTTTTTTTGTCTGGCTTGATCTTTATATGACCACCAAGAGTAAACGTCTTTAGCATTAGGATAAAAATATCTAAAACAATCAACGAAGCCTAAATTCAAAAAATCCGAAAACCAAGCTCTCTCCTCTGGGAGAAATCCAGATTCTGTTGCCATAGCTTTAGGGGCATACACATCAGCTTCTAAATGGGCAATGTTATAATCACCTACCACTATAATATCGCGCCCCTTTTTTATTTCAAAAGCTAAATGAGTTTTGAGATCTTTTAAGAACTCTTGCTTGAAATGATGGCGCTCCGCACCTGATCCACCATTAGGAAAATATATATTATACAAATCAAAAAACTGATGCTGCGTCCATACCACTCGACCTTCACGCTCATAAGCTGGTTTATCTATACCTTTAATCACATGGATCGGATCTTCATTTAAAAATGTAGCCACGCCAGAGTAGCCTTTTCTTTCTGCTGAAGACCAATAAGAGTGTTTAAATCCTAATTTTTGAATATCTGGCTCGACTTGCTCTATATGAGCTTTTGTCTCTTGCAAACATAAAATATCAGGCCTTAGCGTATTAACAAAATCCATAAGATTTTTTTCATAGCAAGCCCTTACACCATTTACATTCCATGTTATTATTCGTTTTGTATTTTGCCTCGTATTTTCACTCATAATGATTATATGTTTGTGCGAATCTTTAAGTTGTGGCAACAATTAACATATGTCTGTAAAAGAAAACTTTATTCAGCATCTAACTGCACAATTTTCTAACTTATTTGTGGATAAATTAACCGCCCTTATATCTGATAATTTAATAAGTCCTTATATTTTGAAACTTCCTCAATCGACGCTTACTGATATACAAAATGAAATCCGTGATATTTACAAACTTCGAGCATGGTCAGAAAAACATTTAGCAGATCAATTTAAGTCCACAGGTCTGCCTATCGTTAAGAATAACAGCGTTTGCATGAGTTATGATTTTCATTTAACACCAGAAAAAAATCTTAAACTTATTGAGATCAATACAAATGCTTCTTTTTTAGCTTTAGGTTTATCACTTTATGATTTCTGGAAAGTAAATCCACAGAATAAATTTAGTTTTTCCAAATTAATTGCAATGTTCCAACACGAAGCTGAACTATTGGGAAACAAATCTATGCCAATTTCCATCATGGATGAAAGCCCAACCGAACAACGTTTATTCTCTGAGTTTTTAATTTATCAACAATTGCTCAATGCCAACATTCTAGATATAAAAGATATTCAAAAAATTAAAAACGAAACTCTTATTTACAATCGCTACACTGATTTTTACCTCAGCGAAGATAAATCAGCTCCTGTGAAAAAACTTTACCAAGAAGGTTGCATCCATTTAACACCTTCTCCTTGGGAGTATTTTTTACTCGCAGATAAACAACGCTTGTTTGATTGGACTCAACAAACAGAAATCCCCCATCCAAAAAGTTTACTCAAAATTTACGACTTAAGCTCTACACCTATCGACATAATTCAAACAGAAAAAAAGAACTTGTTTTTCAAACCTAAATCTTCTTACGGCGGCAAACAAGCTTATAAAGGATCTGGAATCAGCTCGAAAATGTTAAATAGCGCCATTGAACAAGGCTTTATTGCTCAAGAATACGCAGAGCCATCAGAGGTCGACGTGATGATAAACAATGAGCCAGTTAAATTTAAATATGATTTAAGATGTTACGCCTACAAAGACGAATTGCAATTAGTCATTGCACGTTTGTATCAAGGGCAAACGACCAACCTAAAAACTTTTGGTGGCGGTTTTGCTGTCGTAGATTTTACTGGGTAAAGTGCTCAGCCGAATTAAATTGCAAAGCTATGTGAGACATCAAAGCCCCACAAGATAAGCTATCTAAAGCTTTAGATAAAATAAGATCGTCCACACCTTGCAAAAATTTATAAGTTCCGCACTTTTGCAATGGTAACTCGGCTTTTTGGTATTTGAGCTGCCTGATCACAGGCCTGATTGGATTAAAAAATGATTTTTCTTCATTCGCTAATCTTAAATTTCCATCACTCACTTCAATATCTGGATTAATGCCATAAAATTGCGTAGAAGAACCACTTGGTAATAAATAAAATCCTTTTGTTTTGAAGTAACCAACTTGTTTTGAATCACCCCAAGATTCTATTTCTTGAAATGTTCCTTTACCAAAAGTTTTGGACCCTACAATAAGAGCACGACTGTACTCTTGCAAAGCACCAGCTAACAACTCCGCAGCACTGGCTGAGTAAGTGTTAGTCATAACAACCAAAGGACCTGAATAAATTCTTTCTGTATTTGTTAATACAACCTCATCCGATTTTGATAAATCGAAGTACTGTACAGAGTAAATTTTTTTGTTTTCGCCAATAAACAATCCTGCAAGACAAGCTGCTTCAGATAAATGCCCGCCAGGATTATCACGCAAATCGATGACTAAACCTGATATATTTTTATCAGCCATATCATAAATAGCGTTGCGAACCTCTACACAAATATTTTTGGCAAACTTTGACAAGCGAATTAAACCAATATTTCTTTTTCCAGAGATAATCTCATGATTAACATGGCTTAAAACCCTATAAGAACGAGAAACCTTTTTAATCATGTTTTGACCGTTGCGACTGATATTAAATGTAAAAAACCTGTTTTTTGGCTCCTTCAACATATAACCCACATCAGATAAGCTCATAGCTTTAGTTTTATATCCATTAACAGATATAATTACATCTCCTGCTTTTAACCCACCCACTTCCGCATCTGACTCTGCAACTACTTTTTTGATCTTTATGAAACCTTTTGCTTTTTCCATACTGATACCAACAAAGTAGGGTGATCTTTCAGCAGAACTTGCAACTTGAGTGAAGTACTCCATAGGCATGATGTAAGTGTGTGGATCTTTATTCACCGACAAAAAGCCGTTTAAGCCTTGGGCTAATAAATATTTTAAAGGTAATTTTTCATCTGCTTTAGATAAAATTTTATTCCACAACTCATTAAAACTAAACTGAGTATGATGTTTCTTTTCGTAAACATCTGCAAATGGCAATAAATTTTCTTTTTCATTAAAATTATCTACGGTATTAGCATCAGAAGTTACAGCAATGATCTCTCCATTTAGAGTTAAACGTTCTTTTGTCAAAGACAAAGCGCTGATAACGGAATTAACACAGGCTAGAAAATATTTTTCAGATAAAACACAAGCTTTATTATTAACGTATTTACGTAAATCAGCCTCAGATAAATCTGTACGCGTCCAAAAATCTTCGATTTTGGTTAACTCAATTCGTGTTTGTGTTTGTGCTGCTTTTAAGCCCGCGTTAATTCCGCTTATTCCCGCTAAGATAAACCCTAGCGCAAACCCCATGGCTATAATAAACACCGCTCCCCAAGATTTCATATCCCCATTGCCCCTTACGTACTTAATCTATGTCCCCAGTGACAAATTAGAGCAACCTACGGGCCACATTTTTTAGGCTAATTACCTATTTAAATCGATCTGAGAGCCTATTTTCCTGAAGGCCAGGAAAGATTTTCAAAGATGATTAAAAGTCTCACAGCAAACTTATACGAAAAATGTTGCGAACATCAAGTGTCATGCCAGATACTCTCTAGCATATGATTATAGTAACAGGTGCAAATGGTTTTATAGGTAGTGCAATTGTATGGCAACTCAATCAAATGGGAGTGAGTAATATCATCGCTGTGGACTCCGTTCCGCTCACGACACGTAATCTTTTACAGAAAAGACAATACTCTCAGTTTTTTCTTTCGGGTGAGTTATGGAGTTTCCTAGCTACGTCCGAAGCTCAGAAAAAAGTAACTTGGGTCATACACATGGGAGCTTGCTCCTCTACAACAGAAAAAAACTGGGATTTTTTATTTGAAAATAATTTTCAATACTCTCAACGACTTTTTGAGTGGTGCTCACAATATCAAAAAAATTTAATCTACGCGAGCAGTGCTGCCACATACGGAGCTGGAGAAAATGGTTTTGATGACACTTTCGACTCAGAAAAGCTAAAGCCTTTGAATCTTTACGGTGAATCTAAAGTCATTATGGATCGTTGGGCCGTTAAACAAAAAGCTACACCTGAAAATTGGTATGGATTGAAGTTTTTCAATGTTTTCGGCCCAAATGAATATGAAAAAGGTTCGATGGCCAGCGTAGCTTACAAATCATTTCATCATTTACAAAAAAATGATGCTTTGGGGTTGTTTAAGTCTTATGTGCCACAATACAAAGATGGCGAACAAGTTCGTGATTTCGTGTACGTCAAAGATGTTGTGCGCTGGATAGCGGAAATCATGGATAAAAAACCTGCAAGCGGCATTTACAATATGGGTTATGGGGAAACGCGCTCGTGGCTAGATATGGCTAAGGGCTTATTCAAAGCTTTAAATCGCGATTTAAAAATTAATTGGTTAGAAATGCCCGATGATATTAAAAATCAATATCAGTATTACACTTTAGCCGATATGACAAAGTGGAAACAAGCCGGCATGAGTGAACCCCAATGGCCCTTAGAAAAAGCCATTGAGGACTATGTTAAAAATTATTTATCGCAACAAGATCCATGGCTTTAAAAGGTAAAAACTATGTTTGAGTTACCCGCGCATTTAAAAAAATATAAAGTTGATCAAGATTACTCACGCTACACTCCCGAAGATCAAGCGACTTGGAGATATATTTTACGCCAACTTAAAGATTTTTTATCTAAAAATGCTCACTCTTGCTATATAGAGGGTTTGGAAAAAACTGGAATCTCTGAAGAGTCGATTCCTCGTATTGAAGAAATGAGTAACAAACTTGAAAAATTTGGATGGACCGCGATGCCTGTGAGCGGATTTATTCCGCCAGCTGCTTTTATGGAGTTGCAATCTCTTTCTATCCTACCCATAGCTTCAGATATGAGAAGCATTGACCATCTTTTATATACACCTGCACCAGACATTGTTCACGAGGCTGCTGGCCATGCTCCTATTTTAATAGATCCTGAATATGCAGCTTACTTGAAAGACTATGCACAAATTGCAAAAAAGGCGATTATCAGCAAAGAAGATCTAGATCTTTATGAAGCTATCCGTGAACTATCAGATGTTAAAGAAAATCCTCTCTCCACTCAGGCACAAATCCTCAAAGCTGAAACAACACTTCAAGACACCATAAAAGCCTCCACCCATGTTTCTGAGGCCACCGAGTTGTCCCGTATGAATTGGTGGACAGCCGAATACGGTTTAATTGGGGATCTCAAATCACCTAAAATATTTGGAGCAGGATTACTTTCATCTATGGGCGAATCAAGATGGTGCCTCTCTGAAAAAGTTAAAAAAATACCTTTAACTGTTGATTGCATTAAGCAAACTTATGACATCACAGAGCCTCAACCTCAATTGTATGTTACCCCAGATTTCAAAACTTTAGTTAACGTTTTGCATGAGATGGCAAATCACATGGCCTATAAAGTTGGTGGCGAGGTTGGTTTAAATAAAGCCATTCAAGCACAATCTGTTAATACAGTTCAGCTAGATTCAGGTTTACAAATCAGTGGTGTTCATACGGATTATTTGAAGAATCAAAATGGTAAAGCCATCTATTTAAAGTTTGCAGGCCCTACTCAAATCAGTTATCAAGATCAACAAATTGAAGGGCACAGCACACACTATCATTCGCATGGTTACAGTTGTCCATTAGGTGAATACAAAGCCAGTGCGCCTCTTTCTTTGAATACGGAAATCACACTTCAGTATGATTCAGGCGTGACTGTTAAAGGACTCTTGAGTCACATTTTAAATGTAACTCCTACAGCAAAAATTTTAACTTTTACACAAGCGGTTGTTACTTATAAAGACGAAATTTTATTTAAACCTGAGTGGGGTAATTATGATATCGCCGTGGGTGATCATGTCACTTCTGTATTTGGCGGTCCTGCAGATCGGCTAAAATATGGTGAAACTGATGATTTCGTAGCAGCACGTGTTCCTAAAGTGCAATATTCCGAACAACAAAAACAAATTTTTAATCTTTATCAAATGATCAGAGATTTCAGATCAGCAAATAAAAATGACACCGCAGAAATTATTCGTATATTTCAAAATTGCTTAAAGCTAGCTCCTCATCATTGGTTACTTTATGTTGAGATTTTAGAGCTTCTCGTTAAGCTTAAAGCTTCAGCAAAAGATATTGAGAACGTGCATTCCTATTTAAAACAATTGCAAGCCTCTCATGAAAATTTGACTTCTGTGATAGATGATGGTGTACGTCTAGCGTATGCGTAATATAGAAGTTAGAATTGTTTTAGTCAGATCACTTTACGAAAGAAATATCGGGGCTACTTCACGGGCTATGGCCAATATGGGAATTCATCAGCTTATTCTCATTGGCCCACAGTGCGAGTTAACCTATGAGGCCCAACAAGCAGCAGCAACAGGTCAACATGGCTTACAAAATCGTATCGTCTATAAAGACTGGCAAGATTTCTATGCGCATGAAAAAACTCAATTAATGATTGCAACGACTGCTCGTGATGGTCGTGGTCGCCAAGTTCAAGATTTAGAAACAACACTAAAATATGTTCTTGAAACCAACTCAGAAATTAAAAAACAATCGGATGATTCATTCATTATACATTTAGTGTTTGGACCAGAAGATTGGGGGCTTAGCGCTGATGATATTCAGTATGCAAATTTTTGCTGCTCTATTCCGACCTATGGAGACAACACAAGTTTAAACTTAGCTCAAGCCACTTTGCTAGCTATGTTTATTTTACGTTCAGTTCTAGGTGGCACAAAGGCTCGTCTTGATGGCCAACAAAAACCAAAAGCTTTACAAAAAAAGATGGAGAATGTTTTTCCAGAAAACACATTAAAAGCTTGGCTTGTCGCTATGGGTTTTGATTTATCTAAAAAGAAAATCAATGTGTACACGGTATTACGCCGTATGCTTTTGCAAAATACACCGTCAGCTAAAGAGTTTAATATTCTTGAGATCGTACTTCAGCAAAGTATTCGTAAATTAGAAAAACTCAATGAATTAGAACAAGAAAAAAAATCCCAACCTCAGAATTCACAGAGTGTTTAAAATATTTTTTAAACAGAATGATTTGTGTATTCTCTTAATTTTTTAAGTTTTATATCAATATTGAGAAGATCTTCTGATAACCTTTGGCCTTCATTATGCAAACTATCAATTTTCATTTGAATGTCTTCAGTATCAGATCCAACAAGAACAAGATTCTCAATGACTAAAGCTGACTCATCTAATTGTTTTTTTATCTCTTCAATCCGTTTATGATGATTCTGCCTTTGTTGACTTAAATCTTTCAGCTGATCTTCTATAAAATCCAAAGTTGAACTCAAAGGATTTTGCTGTTTGACCTCTCTAAGAGCTTTATTCGAAGAATGCTCACGTTCTTCTTCAAATCCTTCTATAAGTAGTGACCATTCAGCTTTTAAGGTGTTTTTTACATTACTGTTACTATCGCTCGGACTATCTTCATCGCTCATTGAATTATTATAACATGACTTAACACTTAGAAAACTGGACTATAGTCTGAAATAGCTTATAATGAATTAAACCGAGTTATTAACGATGTGCTTCATGAAATTGTTTATTCTTTTACAACTAGTTAGTTCTTTAGTCAGTGCTAAATCACCATTGCCAGATATTAGCTTTTCAAAAACTAAATCTGCATCAAATACCTCTATAGTTATTTCTTTTAATGGCGATATTTTAATTCATGATGAACTTTACAAATCAGTTATGAAAGATCCAGCACATGACTTTAGTAAAATATGGAAAAAAACTTTTCCTCTATTTGAAAAAGCAGACTTTTCTTATGCAAATCTTGAAGGGCCTACAGCTTTAGGAATTGATAAATTTCGTAAAAATAAAGGTGATGTTGGATTCAAATACGATAAAATTGTTTATAGTGGGACAGATTTTTTATTTAATTTTCATCCAAAAATTATAGATGATATTAAAAAATCGGGAATTGATATCGTTTCATTGGCTAATAACCACAGCTATGACCGTGGATCTAGAGGTATTGATGTCACTATTGATCAAATGTTAAAACGAGATTTCCCTTTTATAGGTGTAAGAAAAGCAGCTTCTAAAGAACCGGTCTACACATTGACTCAAATTAAAAATTTTAATGTTGCTTGGATTGCTTGTACTGAAGCTTTAAATGGGTTCAAAGACAAAAATTATCAGCTTCTTTTTTGCAATGAACAAAAAGAAGAGATTATTGCCTTAATAAAACAACTGAGAACTCATGACGACATTGATTTTATTCTTATCACACCTCATTGGGGAATAGAATATGACGACACCCCTTCAATACTCCAAAAAAATCTTGCTCGTAAATTCTTAGAAGCTGGAGCTTTAGCCGTGGTAGGTTCACACCCCCACGTGCTTCAGCCTGTAGAAAAATATATCACAAAAGATAAGCGAGAAACTTTTATCGCGTACTCTTTAGGTAATTTTGTGGCTCACCAAAAAAATATTGAAAGAAAAGCTTCTGCTACAATATATCTAGAGTTTACAAAAACACTCAATTCAGACCATACGAACAACTCAAAACCGATTGTCACAATAACTCATTATAACTATGAACCCACGACTCGGTATAAAACAGAAGTATTTCCAGCAAATCACCTACCAGAAGTCATAAAACATGTAGAAAAATATTTAGGTAAGTTTTCTAGTCAATAATATATTTTATCTGTTCATTTATCTTCGACTATTTATTTTAAAATTTTGCCTGTTGTGTAAAAATCTACGCCAAATAGCTTGTATTTTATATTTTTTAAAATCAATTTATCAGATAATTTTTGAGTTGCGATTTTCTCACTCCAAGATAAACCATTCCCAGAGCCAATAATAACTGGAGCTGTAAACACATGTATTCGATCAACCAATCCAGCTTTAATAAAAGTTGAATAAGTAAAAGCTCCGCCTTCTATAAAAATAGATTTAATATTTCTGCACCAAAGCTTATCTGTTAAATTTTGCAAATCAGAAAAAATTTCGAAGTTATATTTATTTTCATCAAAAAAATTATAGTCTTGTTTTGCACTTTCATTAATGGCAAAAATTATTTTTTCTTTAGAATGAACCTTTAGAAATTTGTATTCTTTCTTATCTTGAATAATTGATTTTAAAATTTTCCCTTGAGGATCTATGATAATCAAATAATTATCTTTTGCTATTTTTGGATGTCTAACATCCAACGATGGATCGTCAGCTTCTATCGTGCCTCTTCCTACTAAAACAGCATCATACCATGATCTTAACTCATGAACATACTCACGTGATGACTCTGATGTGATCCACTTGCTTTCGCCAGATTTCAAAGCAATTTGTCCATCCAATGATTGAGCTACTTTCGCAGCTATGAATAATTTTTTTTCACGGTAATTTTTTAGAAAAATTTCAGCAAGATCTTCCAAATCTGATTTAAGTGCTCCTTGATACTCCGAACACGCAACTCCAGCATCTCGAATAATCTGAGCACCTTGTCCTGCGACTAAAGGATTTGGGTCAGTTAGTCCATACACTACAGATCTTAACTTCATTTTAGCTAAAGACTTTGCACAAGATGGTGTTTTACCTTCATGCGCACACGGCTCTAAAGTTACAAAAAACTGAGAGTTCTCGAGTTCTGCTTCTGTCAACTTACGAAAAGCTTCTACCTCAGCATGAGGTGCTCCATAGCGTGTATGATAGCCACTTGCTAAAAATCGATCAGCTTTATCTAAAACAACACATCCAACAAGTGGATTAGGTGAAACATACGGCGCTCCTTTATAAGCTTCAGCTATAGCTAAACTCATAGCTTGCTCATGCGTAAGTTTATCTCCCTTTTGTAGATTCATAGGTTCAAACGTCATATTCAAATTATTTCGACATCCAAGATTTCCAGTAAGAATGAACCTCTGTTTTCTCGATGAAACCATCCACTATTAAAGGCTTAGCTGTATCAATCATAACCGCAACCTCATCTGTAAATGTTTTTGTCCCTTGTGCAGCAAACGCTTTTGGATGCGGTCCATGCGGGAATCCAGCTGGATGAAATGACATCATATTAGAATGTAAATTATCACGGCTAAAAAAGTTTCCGGCATGATAAAACAAGACTTCATCGTAATCGATATTTTGATGATAAAAAGGAACTTTTAAAGCATCTTCATCCGTTTCAATAAGTCTTGGTAAAAAAGTACACACTACGAAACTATTCGTAGCAAATGTTGTATGCGCAGAAGGTGGCAAATGTACACGATGAGACATCATCGGCATCATATCATCTATATGAAGGGTAAATGGAAAGTAATCACCTTTCCAAGATACTGTATCATACACACAATCCTCATATGTGAATTTCGTAATTGTTCCAAATCTACGAACATTAATAACTAAAGATTCTAAGTTATTTTCTTTTTTGTATTTATACAAAGCCTCTAGATCTGGCTTTCCAAGCGCCGCTAAATCATAAAATGCATTACGGCCGACCATGCCTCGATCTGGCTCACGATACATTCCCGAAGCTGACTCAATAATCAAAAATTGTGTTGGTTCATTAAAAACCATCGTATGCTGTATAGCTTTAGGTAAATAGATATAACTACCTGTTTTAAATTTTAACAATCCATACTCAGTCAATACAGAACCAGAACCAGTGTGCACAAAGTACAAAGTTTCACCTTCTAGATTGCGAACTGTTGTTAACTGATTCACTGCGGTACTCGATAACTCAGTTTTCTGGTTCCACTGCGAATAAATGGCCACATCAGAGTTGTAAAGCATTCTATGCCAAACACCATTCTCATACTGAGCTGGAACAAGATCATACAAATGGGGCTTTAAAGGCCCTTCTATATTAACCCATCTTGTAGGTGGTTTATCTTTTAGTAAATGCGATACAGGCCCAAAAAAACCTTTACGACCTTGCTCTTCTTCATAAAGACCTTTAGAAATTCCTTTATGGCCCTGAGTATGATTTTTACCTTGTGAATATTGATGCATAAATTATAAATATCCTCTCGCTTTTTGATCTGCTTCGATAGCATCAAATAAAGCTTGGAAGTTACCATTACCAAACCCATCATGGCCTTTACGTTGAATCACTTCAAAAAATACAGGTCCAATAACATTTTTAGTAAAGATTTGTAATAAATAACCATCATGATCTCCATCAACTAAAATTGCATTTTTCTCTAGACGATTTAAATCCTCTGTAACTTGAGGTAAACGATCCTTGAGTTGACCATAATATGTAGTAGGTGGCGGATTTAAAAATTCCATTTCGTTCTTACGCATATTTTCTAACGTAGGAACAATATCATCCGTAATCATAGCTATATGTTGAATACCAGAACCTTTATACTCGTCTAAATACTCTTGAATTTGTGATTTTGAGTCAGAAGGCTCATTAATTGGTACAGAAAATAAAGAGCATGGCGAGCGCATAACTTTTGAAATCAATCCCGTTGATTTACCTTTGATATCAAAATATCTCGCTTCACGAAAATTAAAAACTTTTTCATAGAAATCACACCACTTTTGCATTTCACCTACTGGTACATTGTTTGTAAAGTGATCTACAATTTTCATTCCTAAACCATATGGTCTAATATTATCATTATCCGCTAATCCAAAAATATTTTTATACAAATGATCATGGTTTTTTTTATCGACAAAATAAATTAAAGAATCACCAATACCATAAATTGCCAAAAATGGTGTTGCTCCGCGAGAAGCCTCATTGCCATCATAAGGCTTTGCTCCGCGAGCTACAGCGGCTTCGAAAGCTTTTGTTGCATCTTCTACTCTAAACCCTGTCGCGGAAACAGAAGGTCCATGTGCTTTAGAAAACTGTGAAGCAAATGTATTTGGCTCAGTATTTAAAATAAAGTTCATATCACCTTGGCGGTCAAGCTTAATATTTTTTTCCTTGATTGAAGCAACTTCAGTAAACCCCATTTTAGCAAAAAGCTTTTCAAAATGTGCCGCATCTGATCCAGAGTATTCTAAGAAATCAACGCCATATAAACCTATAGGATTTTGCTCAGTCATTTTAGCTTTATCCCAATTAATATTTACAGATGTAGGAGCAAAATTCGCCATACAAACCTCACTTGTTTTATATATACTTAACTAGTATCAAGAATGAGCAATGAGGGTCAAAGATTTTGATAGAACTTTTGCACTAAAGGATCAACAATAAATGATCGTGGATTCCAACGGACTATGTGTAGTCCTGAAGCCTCTCTCAAACGCGATAAAGCAACGTAGGCCTGACCAGGCTCCCACAAGGCACTTAAATCACACCATAATTCATCTAATGTTGCTCCTTGCGATTTATGAATCGTTGTCGCATAGGCCAAATTAATTGGAAATTGTATGACGCTTGCTCTCACATTTCCATCTGCATCAAGCAACGAAAAGGTCATTTTTTCAACACTAACTTCGCGTCCATGATCTTTTTTTACAACAAGCTGTTGATCTACAAAATCCACAACTGTACCGCGTGTACCATTAACCCATCTTTTTTGCGGATCATTTTGCAAAAACATCACTCGGCAACCAATTTTAACTCTTAGTTTTTCTGGAACTGGCGATGATTTTTTAAGCGTTGTTACAAACTTTTCATCGCCAAAATAAATAGAGTCAAATTCTAACTCTTTACTTTCAATTTCACTTAATTTTTTATGATTGTAATTCTCCGATTGCTCTCGACGAGGAAACAATCGAGTTCCAGATTTTGTTTCATCATGCGGTTTTGTGTGACGATTTAAAAACTCCGCGACTTTTTGATTCATATTCCCATGACGTATCTCTGAAAGCACATCCAAAAATAAACTATCTTGAACTCTTTGATTGTGTTTTAGCTGACAAATTTGAAACCCTGTTTGCTCCCACGCTGCATTCAAAAAACACCAGTCCCGTTTTTGATTGTTACGTGTAATGGGTGGCAATTGATTAAAATCTCCCACAGCTAAGATACGCATTCCACCCCAAGGTAAATTCGATCCTCTTGCCTTTTGGGCGATCGCTTCTGCTATCATAAAAGCTTCGCCGGATATCATAGATATCTCATCTATGATGCAACCCTCAACTTTTGATAATCTATTTAACACTTTAGTGTCTTTAATAACGCGTTGATAAGTAGCATCAGCACCACCTTCCATAATCCCTAATCCAAAAAAACTATGAAATGTTCTACCGCCTAGCAAAACTGCCGCAGCTCCCGTACTGGCCAATGTAGGCATATCTTTTGGACTTAAGTCTTTTGTTAACTCCTTAACAACGTAAGACTTACCACTTCCAGCCCCTCCAGTTAAAAAAACATTCTCGCCAGATTGCAACATTTCTAAAGCAAATTGTTGCTCTTCAGATAGTCCAGATAATGTGCTGTTTTGGTGTATTTTGTCTGTGATTTTCACAACAGCTATACTAACCGTGTTATGACTTCAGTCAAAAGATACATCTGGATTTTGATTATTGTTGCTGCATGTCTGACAAAAGTTTATATTGAATGACTTATGTCATACGAATTTAAAAGCAAATTTGCCAATCCACATTTTGAAGCTGTCTTTGACGTGACTCCACAAGAAGTAAAAGATTTTGCTTCGGAATTGACCTTAATTGACGTCCGCCAACCTGAAGAGTACACAGGCGAACTTGGCCATATTGCTGGAAGCCAACTTATAGTTTTGAATGAACTTCCTGATCAACTTAACACCATCCCAAAAGATAAACCTATTGTATTCATTTGCAGATCTGGCATGCGATCGGCTCAAGCATGTCAATATGCACATTCAAAAGGTTTTTCTCAAACCTTTAACATGTTAGGCGGAATGCTGGCTTGGAACCAACTCGCATTTCCCACAATAAACAACTAAACAAAAATTAAATTCTCTACATTATAGAAATTTTAAAAGAAAGATCTTATGCCTACAAATAAAGTATTCGTTAACAGAACATTAAATCTTAAAAGAATAAAATATATCGGCCTAGATATGGATCATACATTGATCCGCTACAACACCGAAAATTTCGAACGACTTTCTCACAGCAAAATCATGGAAAAACTCGTTTCTGGAAAAGGTTATCCTGAACAAATTAAAAAATTTCAATTTGATTTTAATTTCGCACTTCGCGGCCTTGTTGTTGATAGACGCAAAGGTAATTTACTTAAGCTCAATCGCTACACAGCCATCAGAAACAGTTTTCATGGTTTAAAACCTCTCGATTACAAAACTCATCAAAAGATGTACCGTTCAACGTACATTGATTTAAATAAAAATGATTACTTAGCCGTTGATACGAGCTTTTCATACTCTTTAGCACATGCATACTCTCAGTTAGTTGATCTTAAAGATAGCGAACCTAACAATCTTAAGCTGCCTGATTACGCAACAATGGCGGATGATGTTTTAGAGGCTTTGGATGAAGCTCACAGAGATGGATCACTCAAAGATGCTGTAAGAGAAAACGTCGAGCATTACATCATTAAAGATGAAGGGCTTGTTCGTGACTTAGAAAAATACAAAAAACACGGCAAAAAAATATTTGTGTTAACGAACTCTGATTTTCATTATTCAAAATTACTTCTAGATTTTGCCATCAATCCTTTTTTAAAGGATCACTCTTCATGGGTTGATTTATTTGAGTTTGTTATTACTTACGCCAGTAAGCCAAAGTTTTTCTATGAAGATTCTAGATTTTTCAAAGTTAATCCAACAGACGGGACAATGACAAATTTTGAAAGCAAACTTGTTCCTGGTGTGTATCAAGGTGGAAACGCTAAAAAATTTACTGAACAATTAGGTTTAGATGGTGATGATATCCTTTATGTAGGAGATCATATTTACGGTGATATCTTAAGACTTAAAAAAGACTGTAACTGGCGTACAGCTATGATCATTGAGGAGCTCGAGCACGAAATAGAGCAAAATAAAAAAGCTGAACCAATGATGATAGAAATTGATAATCTTATGAAGCAAAAAGAGCCTCTTGAAGATGAGCTCACAGACTTGATGACTCAAAAATATGAGCGTCTTACTAAAGTTGATGAATCTAAAATCGATCAACTACAAAAAGAAATTGGCGAATATGATACTCAAATTAGTCAGTTAATCAAAAAACAACAAGCACTTTACAATCCTAACTGGGGTCAGCTTATGCGAGCCGGTAATGAGGAAAGCTATTTCGCTTATCAAATGGAACGCTACGCATGTGTTTACATGAGCAAAGTGTCAGATCTATTTGAATTATCACCACGCACTTATTTTAGAGCCCCTCGCAGACCATTAAGTCACGAGGTTTAAGTATAAAAACGAAAGAGGAACCAAATATGAAAACAAAAATTGTTTTATTATTAACAGCAGTAGCGATGATTTTTTCAAGTTGCGCGTCTGAAAACAAAAACACAACTAAAGGTGCCGGTATTGGTGCTGTAGCTGGTGGAGCATTAGGTGCGATCATTGGACATCAATCTGGCAACAGAGGCAAAGGAGCTGCAATTGGAGCTGCTTTAGGTGCTGGTATCGGCGGTTTAGCTGGACGTCGTATGGACCAACAAGCTAAAGAACTTGAAAAAATTGCTGAAACAAAAAGAACAGAGCAAGGTTTAATCACTAAGCTTAAAAGTGATATTCTATTTGAAACAGGAAAATCTGATTTAAAGCCACAAGCAAAAGAAAACTTAAAAGAAATGGCTACGATCATGAAAAAATATCCAGAAAATGTTTTAACAGTTAATGGTTATACAGACAGCACTGGGTCGGCAAAAACAAATGAAACTCTTTCACAAAAAAGAGCTGAAGCTGTTAAAGCACAATTAGTAGCGAATGGATTATCTTCAAGCGTGATTACAACTCATGGCATGGGCCCTGCAAATCCTGTTGGTGACAACAAAACAAGTGAAGGTCGCCAGCAAAATCGCCGTGTCGAAGTTGAAGTTACTGTTGATGAATCCAAAGTTCCACAAAAATAAAAATTATTTTAATTAAATTTAAATCAAAAAAAAGCTGCTAAGTGTATCACCTAGCAGCTTTTTTTACAGCAAATTTTTTCAATCTCGTATTTACTATTTTTTATCAAAATCTAACTCTTCTACTCTTTTTACCGAATAGCCTTCTTTTTCAAGATAGTGAATGAGTGAATCCTTCTCATCTATAATGTGCGCAACCCCGACTGCAATAAAAGTTGTATTGTAATAACTCAATACTGTGCTATTTCCCTAAAAGAATCATATAATCTGATTCACCTGTAAGATCCATTAAACCTAGTTTTAGATCACTTTTGATCTTATCTTCTTGTATACGGCGCCTTACCGAGCGAGCTTTGTTTAAACTTGTGCAGCCCCACTCTCGTGTTCCTGAGTTATCCTCAGTTCTGCAAATGAACATACTGTTTTTTTCATCTTCTGTGTCAGTTGGAAAATAAGCCATAGAAAAAGTTAAAGGACGTTTTTGCAAAATATCTTTTGCTCGGGAGTATGGATTTTTTTGAACTAAATTTGTCGAGTATATCGAAGCTGTGATAACAAGTATTCTTTTATCAATATTTTTACTTATTAAATCTGTAAAGGCTTCTATATTTTCTTTTAATTCGACTTCTTGGTAAACACCAAAACCTGCAGCTACCTCTGCAGGAACACGAAGCTCCTTGTCTAAAATAATTAAATCAAATGGCTTTTGATGGTTTTTTTCAATTTCACTTTTTAATAATAAAGTCAGTTGAAGTTGATTTTTTTTCTCAGGCTCTACACCGATCCACACATAATCCTTTTGGCCAATTTCTAGGTTTAAACGTTTTTCTATAGAGCTTGAGAATTCATTTAAATCTTTAAAATAACTCAGTTTAATTTTAGGCACTGTTCGCTGCGCATCATTAATGTTAAGCCAAATCAGAGCAGTCAAAGCTAACGAAGATGCAATAAGCACAAATATAAGAGGCTTGTACGATGTTTTTTCTGTTTTCATTTGAGATATTTCCTTACCGGCAAAATACCCTATTGCGTTTAAAAGAAAAAGTGATATGTTTCTGGCAAGATAGAGTGTATGCTCTAATTATAGACAGGACTTGATCACACGGTTGATGTGGGACAGGTACCGGAGAAGATATGAATAAAAAAACGACTGTTTTACTTATTGGCTCAGGCCGTATGGCTTTGCATCTTACAGAATGGTGCAAACTTATCTCTACATCTATAAATTTAATTTCATGGAACCGCAAAGAGCACTCAATTCAAAACTTAAATGACTCTATCACAAAAGCTGAAATAATTTGGCTTGCTCTATCAGATGACAGTCTTAAAGATTTTTACGAAAACACACTAAAAGAAGCTCGCAATCCAAATCAAAAAATTGTTCACTTTAGCGGCGCATTTAACCACCCTGATATGATATCGGCTCACCCCCTAATGACATTTTCCGATACCGTATATTCTAAAAATGACTATGAATGTATTGTCTTTGCTCTAACAGGAACAGAATCCCTTAAAGATGCACTTCCTGATTTTCAAAACAATTTTTTTCAATTAGACGCTGATAAAAAACCTCTTTATCATGCGTTTTGTGTCTTAACAGGAAATCTGCCACAAATTCTTTGGACCAAATCTTTATCCATAGCACAAGAACTTGATATTCCAGATCAGGCTATAACAACCTATTTGCAAAAATCTCTAAATAATTTTCTACAATTAAAAGAGTTTTCAGTTACTGGCCCAATTAAAAGAAATGATTATACAACCATACAAAAAAACTTAGAGGCTCTCAGCGAAAAACACTCAGATCTAGCCACTATTTATAAGAGCTTTTTAACTAAATAAGGAATTGTCATGAAAACAATTAATGATTTTAAATTAAAAAAACAGAAAAAAGAAAAAATCACCATGGTCACTTGTTACGACTATAATACAGCCAAAATTTTATCAGACACACAAATTGATACACTGTTAGTTGGAGATTCAGTTTCTCAAGTTGTGCATGGATTTCCAAGCACACTCCATGCAACTATTGAAATGATGATGATGCACACATCAGCTGTTGCACGTGGTACTGCAAATAAATTTATTGTTGCAGATATGCCTTTCATGACAACTCGAAAAAGCACGGATTACGCTATGGAGTGTGTGCAAAAACTTATGCTCGCAGGTGCTCAAGCCATAAAAATTGAAAATATTGACGGACATTTTGATCTCATAAAACATATCGTTGAATCAGGCGTTCCTGTCATGGGACATTTAGGTTTAACCCCACAATCTATCCACCAGTTAGGTGGTCCTAAAATTCAAGGAAAAACTCATGAGCAAGCAGATAAAATCACAAATGATGCTCTCCTCATGCAAAAAGCAGGATGTTTTTCTTTAGTTTTAGAATGTGTCCCTGCAAAATTAGCCTTAGATATTACACAAAAGCTTGATATTCCTACGATTGGCATTGGTGCCGGCGCCGGCACTGATGGACAAGTTCTTGTTATAAATGATTTACTCGGCATGCAGCCAGATTTTAACCCTAAGTTTTTAAAAAAATATCACAATTTGAATCAAGACATTATTAAAGCAGTAAACGCATATGCATCTGAAGTAACAGAACTTAAATTTCCACTTACTGAAAACGAGTATTGATTATGAAAAACACCCAGGTCATTAAATCAGCCCAAGAGTTGATGACAACTATTAAAAGTTATAAAAAACAAAATCCTCATGACACTGTTGGATTTGTTCCGACTATGGGAGCCTTGCACTCCGGACATACAAGCCTCATGCAAAAAAGCTCTGAAGAAAATAACCTGAATGTGCTGAGTATTTTTGTGAACCCAACTCAATTTAATAACCCTACGGATTTAGATAAGTACCCTAAAACATTCGAAGCCGATCTAGCCTTGGCACAAAAACATGATATTGATATTTTATACTTTCCTGACTTTAAAGAAATGTATCCAGATGAATATAGATTCAAAGTCACCGAGTCAGAGTTTTCAAAAAAACTTTGCGGTGCTCATAGACCAGGGCATTTCGATGGCGTTTTAACAATTGTTCTTAAACTGTTACAAATTGTAAAACCTCACAAAGCCTATTTTGGACTTAAAGACTACCAGCAGTACCAACTTATTAAAGATATGACAGAAGCTTTTTTCTTAGACATAGATATAATAGGTTGTCCTACCATGAGAGAAGAAAGCGGACTCGCCATGAGTTCTCGCAACACACGCTTATCGACGGAAGGACTAAAAAAAGCGAGCCTTATCTATAAAACTATTACACAAAAAATATCTAAGGCTCAAGCGTCTGAAATCCTTACACAAGCAGGCTTTGAAATTGATTACCTAGAAGATATTGAAAATCGCAGATATGTTGCCGCTACCTTGGAAAATGTGAGGTTAATAGACAATGTCGAAATTTGAAAATAAAAAAATTCTTTTTATCGTCACAGGCTCAATAGCCAGTTACAAAATCGCAGCAGTTTTGAGCCAACTTAAAAAAAACAATTGTGCTATTAAAGTTGTTGCAACTCAATCAGCTTTAAAATTTATTGGGATCTCAACGTTAGAAGGCTTAACGTCAGAAAAAGTGCATACTGAATTATTTGATAATGGATCTAATATGGATCATATTCATCTCATCAGATGGGCCGATATTGTTGTCGTAGCCCCTGCCACAGCTAATTTTATTAATAAAATTGCACATGGCTTCGCTGATGATTTAGCGTCAACTCTGTTTTTAGCACATGACTTTAAAAAGCCCTTTTTAATTTTCCCGGCTATGAATACAAAAATGTACCAGCATCCCGCTACAACAAGATCTTTAGAAATCCTTACCAAATGGAATATCAGAATTTTAGATAGCGCGAGTGGCTCGTTAGCTTGTGGAGAAACTGGCGTAGGACGACTTTTAGAGCCAGAACAAATTATAGCTGAAATTGATAAAGCTTTTGAGTCTATACATCTCTATCAACCCTCTGCACAGATCAAGCCCGATCTATCAAAATCAAAAGCATCCTCTTTGAAGGTTTTAATTACCTCGGGAGGTACTCAAGAGCCTTTAGATGATGTACGAGTGATTACAAACTCAAGCACAGGAAAAACCGCTGCTTATCTTGCCGACGAATTTATTGAACATGGTTTTGATGTGACTTACCTCATGGCTGAAAATGCAAAAATGCCTTTATTAAATTGCAATATTGTAAAATTTAAAACCTTCAAAGATTTACAAACTGCACTCGAAGAACACTCTAAAATTCATCATTTTATTATTCATGCGGCGGCTGTAAGCGACTACTCAGTTTTGCCTACAGAAGGAAAAATAAATAGCGACCAAGAAATTTTGCAAATTAATTTAAAAAAGAATCCAAAACTCATAGATCAAATTAAAAAAAATAATCCCAATGCTATCTTGATAGGATTTAAATTAACCTCAACGCAAGATCCGCAATTGATCAAATCAAAAATTGATTCCTTATTTAAAAACTCAAAATGTGATTTAATTGTACACAATGACTGGTCTACAATCAAAAGTGATCAGCATTTATTTAATTTAGTGAATAATAAACAGAATACTCTATCAAATTTAACTTTATCTGACTTAGCTTGTGAACTCGTCAGCTATGCCTTGAAGGAGACTTTATGATTTTATCTTTAGATGTTGGTAATACACAAATCTACGGAGGTCTATTTGAAAACAACTCCGATAAAATGCTTCTTGCTTTCAGACGAAACTCAAAACAAGGTTCATCTTCAGATGAAGTCGGTATTTTTTTACGAACAGTCCTAAGGGAAAATGGTTATGATCCCACAAAAATTGAAAAAATAGTTTTATGCTCTGTGGTTCCAGATGTAATTTACTCTCTAAAAGGGGCTTGCCAAAAATATTTCAATATCAACCCTTTTATTTTACAGGCCGGCGTAAAAACAGGGTTGCGTATTAAATATCGTAACCCTTTGGAGGTAGGTGCTGATCGGATTGCCAATAGTATTGCTGCGGTTCACATGCATCCAAATAAAAATATTATCATTGTTGATTTAGGAACTGCGACAACATTTTGTGCCGTGACCAAGGATGCAGAGTACATGGGTGGATCTATAATTGCTGGACTCAAACTCAGCATGGAGTCATTAGAGGCGAAGACTGCTAAACTCCCATCTGTGGAGATCGTTTCAAAAAATGAGGTTCTCGGCCAATCTACGATCGAAAGTTTGCAGTCTGGTTTATATTACGGTCATTTAGGGGCTATGCGTGAGATTATAACTCGTCTGACATCTGAGTGCTTTAAAGGTGAAGAACCTATTGTTATAGGAACTGGAGGTTTCTCTTCACTTTTTGAAAAAGAAAAAATATTTAATATCATCGCACCAAATTTAGTTTTAAAAGGAAACTTAATTGCACTTGAGATGAATCAAGCAAGTTCAAAAAATCAGTTAATTAACAAAAACTTAAAATAACCGAAATAAGGATTTTTATGAAAATTAATATGTTATACTCCAAAATTCACAGAGCGACAGTGACTGGTGCCGATTTAGACTATGAGGGGTCTATATCAATCGATAAAGCTCTGATCAAAAAAGCGAATTTATTTTTAAATCAAAAAGTGGATATCTATAACTGTAATAATGGTGCTCGTTTTTCAACATATATCATCGAAGGCAAAAAAGGCGAAATTTGTTTAAATGGAGCCGCTGCTCGACATGTGCAAAAAGGTGACGTTGTTATTATTGTCTCATATGCATCTATAGATATAGGAAATGCTGCTACACACAAACCTACTGTTGTTTTTGTTGATAAGAATAATAATTTTAAACAAATCAGAAAAGAAAAACGAGCTACAAAATCCGTATAAAAAAAGCCTCCGACTTTGAATCGGAGGCTTTTAATTTTCACAACTTATTACTTTTAAAAATTTTGTAGCTTATCAACAGCTCAAATTTTTTAATTTTATGCTTTCACTACGTGTAAACGTATCTGTACTTGATTAAAACATTCCATTTACGTTTCATTGAATCCAACTCAGCTTTAAGTAACTCCATTTCAGCTTTAACTTGATCTAATTTTTGTTGCTGCGAGTTTTTATATTCAGCTCGCAAATGATCAATACGAATTTGCGCCTCAACAATTTTTTGCGCCAAAGGCTCAAGTTTTTCTTTATAAAAAATTGAATTTTGAAATTTTTCAGACTCTACTTCTAACTTAGCTCTTAAAATCTCAGAAAACTGAACTGTTTTCAACTTTTTAGCCAATCCAATTAAAGAAGCCATTTGTATAGACCACTTGGTTGGGTCCCAATGATACCATTTAATACCATTACGATAATCAAACTGAAATTTATGGTGAAAATTATGGTATCCTTCTCCATGGGTTAAAAACGCAACTATAATTGAATCCTTAGCTGTTTTCTCTGTGGAATAGGGTGTTTTCCCTAAAGTGTGACTTAAAGAATTCACGAAAAACGTTGATTGCTGAGTTAAAAATATTCTTAATCCACCAGCTATTACTAAACCTAAAAAGGCATTTCCTAGCATAGCCCCAACAAGCATTGGCAACACGTAACCCACACCAATAGCCCAATAGATATAGTAATCATGTTGATGCTTTATTAGTTTATTTTTTTCTAAATCCGGCGCATGAATCGGAAGACTTACAGAATCATGTAACATCATCCACCCCATGTGAGCATAAAAAAATCCTTTTTTGATCGAGTATGGATCTTTATCAGTATCTTCGAATCTATGGTGAATACGATGATCACTCGCCCACTTTAATGCCGAACCTTGGAAAGCCCCAGCACTTATAAATAGAAGCAAACCCTCTAGTATAGGATGAGCTTCAAAAGATTTATGAGAGAATAATCGGTGATAGCCCATTGTAATACTTAGATTAGTCAGAAAAGCGAAAACAATTCCAAATAAAGAAATCCATCCAACTTGCGTCAGAGTATAGTGATTAGCAAAAACTAAATAGAGCACAAGCAGTAATACTGATATTACTGGATTAAGAATTAAAAATAGAGTAACAGACCAACATATTTTTTTAACTTTTGTAGACATACTTTAAGTCTATCAAAATCTCTCTTAAATGCTACTAGAAACCTTTCTGCTTGAGGTTAATTTCTTTTAATCTAATAGATTGTATCAGTTAACGCCACATGTCCTAGACTAATCAGTGTTAGATTTATTTGGAGCTTCAGCTCTAAAAAACTCGATAGCATCTATATACGCTTTAGGCTTGTAATAGTTAAATTCCGAATTCCACTGAATATCCTGCCAACCTAACTTTTGAAACTCAGGTTGAGCTATATCTCTATGTTTGACCAAATCAAAAAAATTACGAACATGACTCAAATCTTTAAACTGAGTTTGCAAGGCAGGCAAGTAGAACTGAATGAATATCAATTGAGATTCTACTCGAGCAAAAGAAGATACACCTGACTGAAATAAAGTCTGAAAATTATAATTTTCACGTAAGTCACATCCTTTAATTAACATCAATCTTTCTGATAAATTAAAAAATTGTGAGACATCTATTTTTTTTAAAAATGAACATGCAAAATAAAGATGTTGCCTAGCGTGGATACGCTCATAAATTTTTAATGGCAATGCCGTCTTGGAAGGTAACAACCAAATACTATCCGAAGACTTCACAGCAACTCTTAAATCCGCCATCACGCCTTTTGGATCGATTAAACTTTTAAAAAAGTCTGACCGCTCTACGATTTTATCAGGAACTTCAATCAAATAATCAAAATGTGCTTCAGCAAAAGAATCTGCCACTCCATGTTTATTTAAATATTGGTTAAAATAAAAAGTAAATTTCCGCAACAAAGCACTTTCATGACCTTCTAAAAGATCAGATTCGGCCTCATTATCAAACAAATCAGAAAATATCTTAATGATGCTCATGCCTTCTTTTACCGGCGTGCTTTGATTTAATAAATAATCTATGGCCTTCTCAGAGTCGATGTTCGAGCGGTTAAGGATTTTAGGCAAAACCTTGAAAAGCTGATTTTTTTCTTTGTAGTTTAATTGTTTATATGAAGCAATTAAACCAGAAGTTAGTAACGGCCTCATACTTACAGTCAAAATTTGTTTTCGACGTGTTTCGTTTTCTATAAAAAGATTTTCATTTTCAGAATTTAAATCTGCGCAGGATTGGTAATCCTCTGACGATTTCCAAAATGATTCACAATAAGTATCTAAATTTTTTAAGACTTGAGGCCATTTTGCTGTATTAAGCTTTGCCACTCCATGATTTAAAGGATCTTGTATATCTAAATGACCAAAAATAATAAAATAAATCAAATCCGATAAAGACTCATTAAATAAACTCACTGCAAATTTCGAAGATTTAATATTATGATCTAACCATGCTTTAATAACCCCTCTTTCTAGGTGAGATGAAGCTTCAAGTAAAGCACTTCCAATCAAAAGTTTTCTTTGCTGCACCTTAAAAACAAGAGGTTTTGTCTCATCTACAGTAATCTGTAATGACGGTAACTCCATTTGGCTTTGCTTTAATACAGTAGCTATAACCTCCACTCTTTTAGAAATATCTTCGGTATATTTATTTAAAGCTTCTGTCTGGTAGGATTTTTTCTGCACGCTGCAGTTATAGACTACATCAGGTCTCCCTAGTGGCTGACCATTGTTAAATGTGATAATGTCTAACTTCTCTACAACAGTAGAATCTATACAATAATAGGTTCTGTTAAAATATAAAAACGCCAAAAAACAAGTGTAAATTCCAACACTTAAAGATATTAGCACTATTTTTTTTGACAGCTTTTTCATGATCATTATTTTATAGCAAAGATAAGGCCTAAACTTGTTATTATTAAAATTAATTTAAATGCCGTACTAGCTATCTTTTTATCAAAAGTTGTTTAACATAGACGACATGAGAACCGCTCTTTATTTAATAAATGATAATTTAAACGCTTGTAAATTTGATTCTACTTTAGATTCAGCTAACACATTGATTATTGTTTTTTTTAATCCTTTATCAAACATACAGGAGTTATTAAGCCATCTTAATAAGGTCTACCCTCAAAGCATTATTATTGGTTCATCATCAATCATACAAATTCATCCAAATGGGATTTTAAATAATAAAACCACAGTCTCCGTAACTCAATTTGAAAAAAGTACTTTAAAACTCAAACTCTACGAAGCCACAATAGAAAACTCAGCAGTAACAGGAGAAACTATTGGAAAAGATTTTTCAGCAGATAAGAATATAAAAAATCTTCTTTTATTTTGTGATGGACTTAACATCGATTCGACTTATTTAGTAAATAATATTAATAATGTTTTTGAGAAAAACAATATTACAGCCCCAATCATCGGCGGTTTAGCAGCCAACAAAACTGGATTAACTGATACTTATATTATATGTAAAAATAAAGTCCTCACTCATCATGTTGTAGCTGTTGCTATTTATAGCGATGAACTAAAAATTACAACAACAATTTCAAAAGGTTGGGAACCTTTTGGGCCGCTTAGAACAGTCACAAAATGTAATTACAGCACTGTATATGAACTAGATCATATACCTGCACTAGATATTTATAAATCTTACTTGAAAGATCAAGTTGATAAACTTCCATCTTCAGCCTTTGCATTTCCATTAGGAATTACGTGGAAAAAAAATCAGAATATTGTCAGGACTGTTGCATTTATAAATGAAGTAGAAAAAAGTTTAATATTTGCTGACCGCGTACCAGAAAACTCTCAGGTACAAATAATGCACAACAATGTTGTGAGACTTTTAGAAGAAGTAAAAAATACTGTTCAAAAGTCTTTAGAAAATTTCAACTTTGATAAACCATATTTTATGCTCATTATAAGTTGTGCTGCAAGAAATGCTCTGATGGGACAAAAAACCGAAGAAGAATTTGAATATTTACATGAGTTATCTCATAAACCCCTTTCTTTTACTGGCTTTTACTCTTTCGGTGAAATTTTCCCAACAGATAATGCCTGTGGAGTTTTACATAATCAAAGTTTTACATTAGCAATTTATCAGGAATAAATAAGACATCATTTCAAGGATTTTTACAATGTTTAATAAAATGCTTAAAAGACAACTTAAAAAATTGAATATAGATGAAAATATTCCTCCAGAAAACAAAGAGTCTTGGAATGAATTTTTAGATTTGATTAACCTCACATACGATGAATATGAGCTTCACCTGCAAAGATCTAACAACACTTTGAATGTTGCCACAGAAGAGATGCAAAAATTATATAAAGAGCTCGAAACTAACTCTCGACAAACTATTCAGTCTTTAGATGCAAAACTTCAGAATATCATGATATCTGCACCGTGTATTATCATTTGGCTGGATCAAAATGGCATCATCGAAGGCTGCAATGAACAATTTAAAAAAATGATCTCATCTCAATACAACTTTCAATCTCAGAATTTAACCTGCAAAGATATAGGGTTTAATAATTTACATCAAAAAATATTGGAATTTTCTAACTCATCTGAAAAGGAATTAAGCACTATAATAACCTTGAATGTAAACGATCATATCTACCACTACAAAATAACATTCAATTATTTAGAAAAATCAAAAATATCCGCAATTGGTTTTGATCTCACTGAAGATATTCAAAAGCAAAATACCATTAACGATATTCAAGCTAAAGCCATTCAAAACTCTAAATTAGCAGTTTTAGGTGAAATGGCGGCCGGCATCGCTCACGAAATTAACAATCCTCTCATGATATTAACTTCAATTACATTTTTGGTTCAACGTCATGTAGAGCAGAGTAAGTTTGAGCAAATTCCAGATAAATTATCTAAAATCCAAGACACCATTTCACGCATCAGTCGTATTGTAAATGGGCTCAGAACTTTTGCTCGCGACGGCGAAAAAGATCCTTTTATGCCAACTGATATTTCATACGTTATCAATGAGTCTCTTGAACTCTGTAGAGAAAATTTGCTCTATAAAAAAGTTAATATTATTTATGAAAACCCTTTCAAAATTCCAATTATCGTTGATTGCCGTGAAACACAAATTTCTCAAGTCATCATAAACCTGATCAGCAATGCGGCTGATGCTATTTCTAATGTTACATCTAAATGGATTAAAATCTCTTTAGAAAAAGATGAGAAAAATTTATTTATTAAAGTAATTGACTCAGGAAATGGAATCTCGCAGGAAATTCACGAAAAAATATTCCAACCCTTCTTTACCACAAAAGACGTCGGCAGTGGAACTGGGCTCGGGTTAAGTATCTCACGTGGGATAGCTCAAAGTCACAATGGACAGCTTTACTTAGATGATGCTCACTCAAACACATGTTTTGTGCTGCAACTTCCGTTATCTCAACATAATTAGATGATTAGAGGTTTGATTACGAATCTAATAATCCGACTTTTCCAACTTTAGATGACAGTTTATGATTCATTTGTGGCTCTAACCATTTATTGATTTCAATAAGTTTAGCTAAATCAATTCCAGTGTCTAATCCCATTCCAGAAAACATATATATCACATCTTCTGTAGCTACATTACCTGTAGCTCCTTTAGCATAAGGACACCCTCCTAAGCCTCCAATACTCGAATCAAAATTCTTGATACCTGCTTTATAGGCTGCAAGTATATTTGCTAAAGCCTGTCCTCGAGTGTCATGAAAATGACCTGCAATTTTCTTTGAAGGAACAACTTTTTTTAATTTTTTAAAAAGAGATTCAACTTGTCCTGCATTTGCTACACCTATCGTATCACCGATAGAGACTTCATAACACCCTAGTTTATACAAACGCTTCGCTAGCTCAATAACTTTTTTTTCAGGAACGTATCCCTCAAAAGGACATCCAAAGCAAACCGATAAATAACCTCTTACGCGGATATTATTTTTCTTTGCTAAAACCATAATTGGCTTAAAACGTTCAAAACTTTCTTCGATACTGCAATTAATATTTTTTTGCGAAAAAGTTTCAGAACTTGAAGCGAAAAGAGCTACCTCTTTTACCCCTGCTTTAAGCGCTTGCAACATACCTTGTTCATTTGGAACCAAAACACTGTAATGATATTTTTTTTGATCAGGATAGGCATCAACAACTTTCTCAATAAGGTCCGAAGTCACAGCCATTTGAGGAACCCATTTGGGAGAAACAAAAGCGCCTACCTCAAAAGCCTTCACTCCTGCATCAACTAACTTTGATAACAGGTTGAAACGCTGATCCACAGTCAGATTTGTCGATTCATTTTGTAGGCCATCACGCAAACCTACCTCAATAATTCTTATCCCTTTAGAACTCACCACAAACTCCACAAAAAATTCATATTACTTTGCTATAAGCTTAACAAGTAAAGCGCCAACTGTAACCTGATCTCCAACCTTTACATTGACCGTTTCGACTTTAGTCGAAAGATCTGATTTTAATGTATACTCCATCTTCATAGCTTCCATCACGAGTAAAGCTTGACCCGTATCGACGTCATCCCCAGTTTTGACAAATACCTTTGTTATTTTGCCTGGCATTGGAGCTATAATCATATCTGGAGTAGCTGTTGCCGTTTTCTTGCGACGTTGCCCATCTCCTGATATGTCAGCAATATCATAAGACCAAATTTGATCGCCTGCTTTTATCCATAAACTTTTTCCTACTTTTTCAATCGTATGTGAATCAATTTTTTTCATTAAACACCTCTCCAATAAGAATTCCACGGAGAGTTCATTTCTTGGTTTGAAGTAAAGTTTTGCGATGATCCCGCTTCTCCGCCAGACGAAACATACTTCTTATAGAGCTCTTGAGCTAATTTTTTACGCTCAACTTCATCGTGTTTAGACTTTAATCCTTCTGCAAAATAAGTTTCAATAAAGCGTGTTGTCATCGAACCTTTAATAAACTCGGGGTGTGAGAGAATTTCAATAAGGTAAGGAATATTTGTATGAACCCCAAAAACAATTGAGTCCTTTAACACACGAATCATTTTCTCAATTGCTCTTGGCCTTGACTCATCCCAAACAATAGCTTTAGCAATCATTGGATCATAGTGCGCTGTGATGACATCACCTTTTTCAAATCCGTACTCGTAACGACGACGTGGCCCTTCCGGCCAATGAACTGTTCCAAGCAATCCTGTTGATGGTACTCCATTCATATAAGGATTTTCAGCATAAATGCGGCACTCAATTGAATGCCCTTTTGGGGCCCTAATTTCATCATCTTTCCAGACAAACTCATCCATAGCTGTCAATAATTGCATTTTAACTAAATCAACACCCATCACCTCTTCAGTCACAGGATGTTCAACTTGTAAACGCGTATTCACCTCTAACAAATAAAATTTATTGTCTTGCAAAAGAAATTCAACAGTTCCCGCACCTTTGTACTTTCCTAAAGTTCCCAACGTTACAGCCACTTCACCCATTTTACGGCGCACTTCATCTGTAAGCGAGGGAGATGTTGCTTCTTCTATTATTTTTTGATGACGTCTTTGAACTGAACACTCACGATCAAACAAATGAATAACTCGACCTGTACTATCGGCAAATATTTGAAATTCAATGTGCTTTGCACGATCAAGGTATTTTTCTAAAAAAACTTTTTCAGATCCAAATGCAGATTTAGCTTCACGCTGGGCAGATTCAATGAGCTCATGAGCATCACTCATTTGCTTAATGAGCTTCATCCCACGCCCACCACCTCCTGCAGCGGCTTTTACGATAACTGGCAATCCAATTTTTTCAACTTCCTCGATCAATGTTACAATAGACTGATCCTCACCTTCATAACCCGGAATCAAAGGAAGGCCCGCTTGTTTAGCTAAGTTCTTACAACTGACTTTATCTCCTAAAACTCTAATGGCTTGCGCAGAAGGACCAACAAATATTAAGCCTGCATTTTCACAAGCCTCAGCAAAATCAGCATTTTCAGATAAGAAACCAAAACCTGGGTGCACAGCTTGCGCCCCCATAGCTAAAGCTCCTTGAATATTGGCTTCAATATTTAAATAACTTTCAGCTGTTGGAGCTGGACCAATACACACTTTATGCGTGGCCATACGAAATGCTCTCGAATTCATATCTGCTTCCGAATGAAGCAAAACTGTTTCAAGGCCTAGCTCTTCACAGGCTTTAATAATTCTGACTGCAACTTCTCCGCGATTTGCTATCGCTACTCGTTTAATTTTAGACATAAAAAAGGTATAAACTTGTTTATAAATTTTGTACAATATATATATCAACCTTACTGCTTAGAAAGTATAAAAGTTATGAAAATAGGCCTCTATCTCGATAAAGTTGCGATGCATATATTAAGCAGAGGTATCTTTGTAAGCTGTGAACCTGTAGATCGCATAGAATCTGCACAGCCTGGTCTTGTAGATGAGCGCTTAAGTGAAGTCGGCACAACTTATCTCGTTTGCGACACAGAAAAAGAAATTCAAGGTAAGGCTAAATTAGCCGACGCCTTTGTAACGACTTACGGAGATCCCGATCCTACTATGCTGCAATATATGGGTTTTAAAGATAATCCAGAAAAATTTAAAACTGAATACGCAGGTCTTTTTAAACAGCAATTTCCTGAAGATGCCTTAGTTGATGAAACAGAGCTTTTTGTTTGTATTTACGAACCTGTTCACGATAGCTAGATATTTTTAAACACCTATCTCTATAATTTTTTCTTTAAAACTACGTTTTATGGCTTTATGAACGCAGAATGATCTTAACACAACATTGTCTTTTAAATCTTCACTGGTTCTACTATAAATGACGTAATTACTAAAACAAGGAGTAACTGTGAAATCATTAATAATCACGTTCTTATTTACACTTGTAACGACAACTGCTGTAAAATCTCAAGCAGCTCTACCAACATGTATGGGGGAAGCTCAATTTGCAGCTGAGCCAGCCTACACAAAAAAGAATGGCTCTAACAGCTGCAGATTATTTATTACGAATGTAACCCATTATAGCGAACATATTTTTTGTCCACTTTCATTATCAGAAGTAATGGAGCATGGTATCGAAATTGGTATGCGTAACGGTCATGATTGTGAATACGATTACCCCCAAGTTTCTGGCATCATTGTTAAACGAGCTGAGGGTTTATTGTATTTAGACTAATAAGCTTTTCAAAATAAAACAAAGACAGATCTAAGTCATCTGTCTTTGTTAAGTGCGATTTTAAAAAGAACGTTTAATCGACTAACTCGAAATCAGAAAAGTTAACTATTTCTACATGAGTAGATTTTTCCTCACGTTTAAAATCTTTTAATACCAATTTTTTATCTTTTAAGGACTCTAAAGATGGCTGATAATCACAAATGAGTACGTCAATTAAAGTTCTATGATCGTAAGGATAAATACAGTTTTTTACAACACCTGTAAGTTTAAGCTTTGAATTCATTTTTTTTACAACATTATCAGAAATATATAAATGTGTAGCATTTGAAATTTTTTGATCTACACTTAATGCAGATTCTCCATATACACTCTCAGAACCAAACTCAATAGCTCTCGCAAATGCTACATTAATACTCCCTAAAACAACAACAAAGCTCATTATATTTAAAATTATTTTTTTCATAACAGCCCTTTCCTATAACTTTAAAAGAGCAATTATAAAACCATACCAAATACTCTATATTTAATTAGAGCGTCTAAAGTTTAGACACTAACATTATTGGCATTGCAGCACGCTTTTGACATCTGAAGTGAGTATCTTTTTTCTACGATCCAAACCCTGCGAATGTGACGCTTTAGAAAGTATATGTAACACAACTGATTCGGCCGGATAAAACTCTCTATAAGAAGGCGGATTACATAAAAATGAAGTCGACGCTAAGTACTTCGCACGTCGAACTTCTATATCTTTGTCAGAAGCCAATATCCTAGAAAAAACTTGAGACGCATAGTTATCAACTACATCCTCTTCAATATCATAAGACAAACCTTCATTGATAGAAGAGTCATCAGCGCTGTACTTACCCGCATATGTTAAATAAAACTTCGCATGTACCGACAAGTCAGAACCAAGCTCTTCTAAAACTTTTTTAAGTAGTTGGTCATCAGGTAAAACATTTTTATTTTCTAATGACTTACAATAGTAATCATTACTTAACATAAAGTAGAATTGCATACTTGGAGATATATACAAAAATTGTTTTGTTTCTTCAGGATTCTCAAAAAATATATAGGCTGGGTTTAAATAAGCTTCATTTTTCAATATTCTTCCTGAAGCTAGTATTTCATCTTTCTTAATTAAATGAAAAATGCTGTTAGACCTGTACTCTCTTCTCAATGTTTGATCGAGCGTTCTATTGGCTGCACGTAAAATTTGCTCTGAATTTAAGTGTGTTATTTTCTTTGCATTTAAAAATTTACTCAGAAAAGCCTCATCTTCATATTTATAATTTTTAGCTTCTGAAAATACTTTATATAAATCTTTTCTCAACTGATCCCAGTCTTCACACAAAGGTTTGACTTTAGACGTTGACATATTCCAAAGCTGATCTATTTTTTTACCAACTTCGCTGTTCTTTATTGATGTGTAAATCCTTCTATTCAAACCAATTGAGTGACCTACTTCATGCGCTAGAATCTGCAACACACTTGTTGTATTAAATAATCCCGCACACACCGTGATCTCATGACGAGTTCTATGGTAAAAAGCATTTTCCGTAATAGAACCACAGCGAGCGTTTCCCTGAGCATTGGATATAATAGGAGTTGTACCAGGTAAAACTAATTTCAACGTGTTCAGAGCATCAAGCCGCTCTTTCTTTAAATCATTTGAAGTTGTTTTATCTTCAGTTATCCATTTAACATACTCGGCACGTACAACACCGAAATCTTGCTCTATTTTTTTCCACTCAGGCGTTTTTTTCCAAAGAGTCGAAAAAATTTCACTCCAAATTTCCTCTTCTTGCAAGTTGACGTATCGGCTTTCAGATCGCGCTATATCATCTTTGCTACGTTTAATAAAATTTTTATATTTTTTATTCGTTCTATCTTTAGCTATTTGCTCCACGCAGTCTTCAACTTTTACAACTACGGATTCAGCCCACTCGTCTTTATATAGATCTGTTGGTTCGATTTTTAAAAGTGGTTTCCGATTAAGTGTTTGTCTTATCTGGGAGCTTAAACCGCATTTTTCAAACCCATATTTAATATCAGAAGGAAGTTGTCCTATATTTTTCAAAATGGCTTCTAGGAAAAAATAAGACGTGTAAAAAATTGAGTTCTCGGTACTGCCATGACGTAATTTAAAATTTAAGTCTTTATATTTTAAATCGTAGTTCCCTTGATTTTTAGGAGAGTAGACCTCCTTGCAAAAATTTTCGACTAAAGATTCACACATAAATTTTTCTTGCACTAACTCTTGCGCAAAAACCATTTTAGAGGAAAAAAATAAAATAACTAGAGCTGTTTTCATCAAAACCTCGAATGACCGCTTTTAATTATTACAATATTAAATAAATTACAAAACAACTGTTTTACAAAATTTGAATTGAAACCTGACATTCAAATAGTTATCCAAAGGTAACCCTTAAATTTTCTTCTCATGAGTTCATGAGCTTGAAATTATCTATTAAGAAACTAAATAGGGGTCCTAAAAATGCATAAAGCTGTTAAGTAGAGCCTAACAGCTTTATATGAGATCAGACTTCCAAAGAATCCGAGGAGGTCCAATATGCGAAAACAAAGTTATATTCACTATCGCCGGTTTGCCGCTGTTACTAAAGAATTTTTAAGAAATTAACCCTACTTTTTTAAAAAGCCTTTGAGTCTTTGTTGACCTTCACTGGACATACGTCTTTCGCTGATTACTTTAACAGTTAGTTTTTTTTGCTCGGCCCAAGATGTTTTATTTTTAGATTGTTCAATATTATTCAGCAATTTTTTAGTCTCACGTATAGCTTCTAAGCCCAACACTGAATACTTGCGAACCTCATCCATAAAAATTTTTTCATCTTTGATCTGATGAACCAAACCCATGCGCTCTGCATGATGGGGCCCGAACACTTCAGCATTTAACATATAAGGCCTAACTTGGGAGTCTACGCATTTACGCAAAATAAAAGCTGAGATGACAGCAGGCGATAATCCTAAACGAACTTCACTAAAGCAAAATTTTGTTTTTTCATCAGAGATAACTTGATCGCAAGCAGCTATTAGCCCCAAAGCTCCACCAAAAGCGGCTCCGTGTATATATCCAATCACTGGTTTTTCACAAAATGCAACTGCTTCAAACATATCCCAAAGTTTTTCAGAATCTGCGATATTCTGCTCAAAAGAATAGTTAACCATTTCTTGCATCCAATTAAGATCTGCTCCGGCACAAAATGCCGTACCAGCTCCCTTAAGGACAACAACTCTAATAGACTGATCTCCTGATAACGCTTTGAATGTTTGCGTGACTTCAGAAATCATTTCTGGATGAAACGCATTTTTAACTTCTGGCCTATTCAGCTCGATAACACAAATTGAAGGATCAATGTTGTCATTAGAAATACGAATAAATTTCATTTAAACTCCAAACTACATTCTAAAAACACCTTGGTGTTTTGCTCCCCAGTCTGCATTTAAACTTGCAGCAATACCAAGAGCTAATACTTTACGCGTGTCTGTAGGATCAATAATACCATCATCCCAAATACGAGCTGATGAAAAATACGCTGAGCTTTCGTAATCATATTTATCAAGGGTTGGCTGCTTAAATGCCGCTTGCTCATCAGCAGTCATGCTTTGGCCTTTCGCTGCTAACTGATCTAATTTTACAGTCAGTAATACATTTGCAGCCTGCTCACCACCCATTACACTAATTCTAGCATTTGGCCACATCCACATTTGGCGGGGCTGATAAGCTCGACCACACATGCCGTAGTTACCTGCTCCATACGAACCACCAATCACCACAGTGAATTTTGGCACTCGAGCATTAGATACAGCCATCACCATTTTAGCACCGTGCTTAGCAATCCCTTCTTGCTCGTATTTTTTACCCACCATAAAACCTGTGATATTTTGTAAAAATATTAAAGGGATTTCTCTTTGCTCACAGAGTTCAATAAAGTGCGCAGCTTTTTGTGCACTTTCACTAAAAAGCACTCCATTATTAGCAATGATTCCGACTGGATAACCCCATATATGAGCAAAACCTGTAACTAAAGTTTTACCATACAAGGGTTTGAATTCATGAAATTTAGAGCCATCTACAATCCGCGCGATCACCTCATGCACATCAAATGGCACTCGCGAATCCGCAGGAATAACTCCATACAATTCTTCCGCTGAATACAAAGGCTCTTCAACCGGTTGTGTTTTTAATTGAACTATTTTTCGACGATTTAAATGTTTTACAATTGAACGTGTGATTTCAATCGCGTGTTGATCATCTTCTGCGTAGTGATCAGTTACACCAGAGATCTCACAGTGAGTAGTTGCTCCACCTAGCTCTTGTGCATCAACCACTTCACCCGTAGCGGCTTTAACTAAAGGTGGCCCCCCTAAAAAAATTGTCCCGTTATCTTTTACAATTACATTTTCATCAGACATTGAAGGCACATAAGCACCGCCCGCAGTGCATGATCCCATTACCACAGAAATTTGTGGAATATTACGGGCGCTCATTCGTGCTTGATTATAAAAAATTCTTCCAAAGTGATCTCGATCTGGGAAGACTTCTGATTGTAACGGCAAGAACGCTCCCCCACTATCAACTAAATAAATACAAGGTAAACCATTTTCTAAGGCAATCTCTTGCGCACGTAAATGTTTTTTCACAGTCATAGGAAAGTATGTTCCACCTTTTACAGTCGCATCGTTTGCGACGATAACGCACTCTACTCCATGGATGACTCCAATACCAGTGATCACACCCGCCGCTGGAGCTTGATTTTCATACATGTCCCAAGCAGCTAACGTTGAAAACTCTAAAAATGCAGTTTCTGGATCTAGCAATCCTTCAATACGCTCACGAGCCGTTAACTTTCCACGAGATTTATGCTTCCTTAAAGCCTCTTCCCCGCCTCCAAGCTTAACTTTTGCGACCACCGATTTCCATTTATCAACAATGATCTTCATAGCTTGGCTATTTTTTTTGTAATCTTCTGACTGAGTTTGAATATTTGTCTCTAAAATCATAACAACCTTTAATTATATTGAGTTTAAAAGCTTGCGTTTAACCACATCAGCTTTGATTTTAACGAAGTCACTACGATGAGACCCTTTAGTTTTAATCGTGATTGTGACTTCTAAAATGCTACGTTCATTTTTCTGTAAATCTACTACAAACTTATCTGCATCCTCTGGCAAAACTGAAAGCTCTAAAAGCAAATCCTTATCCCACTGGCTTTTTTTTGAAACTTCAGTCTCATAACTGACGATTTCCCATGCTTTGACAGCCCAATGTCTTGATACAAAAGTTCCTAAAACTTCAAAAGCTGCATTTACAACTAACCCTGAATGTATTTGCCCATGAAAATCACAATTGATTTTTTTATAGGGAATCAATGCTTTGATACGTTCATCAGTAACCTCTTTAAGCTCAAAACCTGTGCCTAAAAGCTCTGGCACTAACCAGCCTAACGCATAGTTTAATGCCGGTTTTATTATCGTTGGCGTATAACGATCACTTAAAACTTTTAAATCTTTAATTTTTTCAATATAATCTAAACTTAATTTCTTTTTCATAACTTGATTGCTGGAGCCTAACATGATGAAGTTGAATTGTATAGCTGACTTCGCATATAAGGAATACATCAAAGAGGATTTTATCTATGATTAAAATAGTAAGTTTTGTTTTATTTATTGTGGCATTTATTTGGACTTGGATACTCTTTCACAACCCAGCTGATATGGGTGTTGATGTACATGCTGGTATTCAGAGCAAATTAGGTCTTTTGATTGAGGATACACTTAAAGAAAAAAGACCATCTGCGCAAAATTTCAAGCTTTCAAAAATGTACACAGAAAAAATTGATAACAACAAAGTTAAAGCTTTTTTCTCATATCAATTTAACGACACCCTCTCTGGAAATAACGAAACTGACGTGCC
>JBKBTW010000190.1:0-4811 GCA_046291245.1 Pseudobdellovibrio sp.
TCAAAACTCCAACTCAACTGGATTAGTTTCTATTTTAGTGAACATTATCATCCCAGTGTATATTTTAAATAAAGGCTCAAAATTAGGTCTAACGCCGCAAAATGCACTTATAATTGCATTAGCATTTCCTTTAGCTGGAGGCATCTATTCTATAGTTAAAGAAAAAAAGATGAACTTTATTTCTCTACTTGGATTGATTAATATCCTGATCTCAGGAACATTATCTTTATTAGCTTTAGGCGGAATATGGTTTGCTATCAAAGAAGCTTTATTTCCTCTTTTGATTGGTGTTTTTGTTTTATTCTCTAGCTTTGGTAAAAGTCCTTTTTTCGAGACTCTTTTTCTACAACCAGCAGCATTTGATACTGATAAAATTCAAAAAATTCTTAAAGAAAATAATCAAGAGTTGTCATTTAAGGAGTTAATGAAGAAATCTACACAATGGCTATCGCTCTCTTTTTTAATGAGCGCTATTCTTAACTTCTCACTGGCCCTATACATTTTTAAACCTTTAGACGAATCTCTTCCCTTAGAACAAAGACAGGATATTTTAAACCAACAACTCGGACAAATGACAGCCTACTCAATGGGAGTAATTTTAATTCCATCAATGATTTTTTTAGGTGTAATTTTATACTTTACTTTTAAAAAGATAAAAGACTTAACTGGATTAAGTACGGAAGATATTTTAATCAACTAAACTTTAAAAATCCCAATTCGAAGATGGTGGTGGAAACTGTGGCCCATCACCAAAGCCTGAGTCAAAATCTGTAGGTACGCCATCAAACGATGGCGGAACAGCTGGTGGCGGCGGAAAATCATCAAAACCATCTTGTGGAATATTGTTAAAATCAGCTGGCGGTGGTGGTGGCGGAAAATCATAATTGTCTCCACCTTGAAAATTGACACCTGTATCATATCCATAATTAGGAACTGGAGCTGGGGGAGCAGATCCTCCACCAAAACTTCCGCTACTTCCAGATCCGGCTGTTTTTGATCCGGAGTTAAGCCATTTATTATGAGCTCTCTTTCGCAAATCATAACGAGGTCTATGAGTATAAATTTGCAACTCATCTTCTTCCGTTATTGGGCTTTTTCTTTTGTTAAAATGAGAAATCACCATTTGCTTCTCTTTAACTAAGTTCTTACGTGCAGCTTCACGCGCTTCTTCTGCTTTAACTTTTTCTTTAACATCAGCGAAATACTCTGGAGAATTTTCATCTAAAGATTTTTTTATAGTTTTTTTATGTTCAATAGCCGCTTTTGAACGAGCGAGATCCCACTTTTCTTGCTCCTCTAAAAAAAGAGCTAACCCTTTTTCGCGTTCCTTATCTTCTCTCTCACGTTCTTGCTGGTGTCTATGATAGTCACTACGACGATTAGCTTCTTGATCTAGATCTTGCTTAAGATTACCAGTCTGCTCTTCAGCAGAAAACGCAAAAACTTTAAGCGAAATAAAGAAGGCTAAAATAATCTTCACACATCTATTATGACATAAAAATAGACCTAAGAATATAGGCCCTCTTATTTTTTGCCTGAGCACACGACTTTTGTCTTTATCTTAGACAGAATATAAAGTACGTTGTTTCGCATGGAAATACTACAAAACTTAGGTCTGTTTTTCGGACAAGCATTAATCATCGTCGCAGCAATTATAATCGTTATCATGGCAATTACCGCCGCAGCCCTTAAAGCTAAAGACAATAAAAATTTTGAAGTTGAGCTCTTAAACGAAAAGTATGATGAGCAAAAACAAAGCTTACAAGAAATTATTTTAACGGAAGATGACTGGAAAGCTGAAAAGAAAAAATTAAAACAAAAAGCAAAAGATGAAGCTAAAAATCCTAAAAAATATGTTTATTTATTAGAGTTTTTAAAAGGTGATATTGAAGCTAAAGCTGTTGACACATTTAAAGAAGAAATCACAACAGTTATTAATGTCGCCCAAACCGGAGACGAAGTCATTATTCGTGTAGAAAGCCCAGGTGGAGTTGTACACGGTTATGGTTTAGCAGCAGCTCAAATAGTCCGTTTAAGAGATGCAGGTCTTAATGTGACAGTTTGTGTGGATAAAGTTGCGGCAAGTGGAGGCTACCTTATGGCGTGTGTGGCCCATCAAATCATAGCCTCTCCATTTGCAATTATTGGATCGATAGGAGTTGTCGCTCAAGTTCCTAATTTCAATAAGTTACTTAAGAAATATGATGTTGAGTATAAAGAATATACAGCTGGTGATTACAAAAGAACTGTGAGCTTACTTGGCGAAATCACCGAAAAAGGCGAAGCTAAATTTAAAGAACAGCTCGAAGAAACTCATGCTCTTTTTAAAGGATTTGTAAGTCATTTTAGACCTCAATTAGACATATCTAAAGTTGCAACAGGAGAATATTGGTATGGAGCTGATGCTATCAAATTAAGCTTGATAGATAAAATTCAAACTAGCGATGATTATATTTTAAACAAATGCAAAACTCATCAAGTTTTAAAATTAAATTTCGCCAAAAAACCCAATTTATCAGATAAATTATCAAATGTTCTATCTCAAAGTATTTCTTTAACTTTGAACAAACTCGTCTCAAAAAATCAAAATAGAGGGATTTAAAATTAATATTAAACGTAGCGTTATTGAAGTGCTGACTTTATTTATACAGCAAGTTCAGGTACTAATTTCCCTCCAACAAATAGCTTTTAAAAGTGAGGAGCTAAATGTTGGAAGATATTGAAAACACGAGGTAATTGAATTGAATCAAACTCCAGAAACAGCCGTAGAAAACACAGTTTTATCCGTGAGAGATTTAGAGACTACATTTTTTCTTAAAAGTGGTCCATTCAGAGCAGTCAACCGTATTTCATATGATATTCACAAAGGTGAAACTTTAGGTATCGTGGGCGAATCGGGATGCGGTAAATCTGTTACTTCATTTTCACTTATGAAGCTTGTGGCATCGCCTGGAAAAATTACTCACGGTTCAGCTGTTTTAAACGGTGTTGACCTCCTCAAACAAACACCTGAACAAATGGAGTCTATTCGTGGCGGGAAAATGGCCATGATATTTCAAGAGCCCATGACAGCTTTAAATCCAGTTTTAACTGTGGGTTATCAAATGGATGAGCAAATCCAAAAACATCTAAAACTCAATGCTAAAGACTCTCGTGATCGCGCTATTGAGATGCTTAAGCTTGTAGGCATCCCCTCACCTGCTGAAAGATATAATGCGTACCCCCATCACCTCTCTGGTGGAATGAGACAAAGAGCAATGATTGCCATGGCTTTATCATGCAACCCAAGCTTTCTCATTGCGGATGAGCCAACAACCGCTCTCGATGTGACAATTCAAGCTCAGATTTTAGAACTCTTTCAAAGCTTACAGGAAAAACTTCATATGTCGGTGCAATTTATTACGCACGACTTAGGCGTTATTTCTGAAGTTTCAGATAATACTCTTGTTATGTACGGCGGACAAATGTGCGAAAAGGGAAATACTCAAGATGTATTAACCTCCCCTCGCCATCCCTACACAGCAGCTCTAATCGAGTCTCGCCCTAAAATAGGAGTGCGCACTCATAGACTAAAAACAATCGAAGGTTCCGTTCCCGCACCACATGAGTTACCAACGGGTTGTCCATTCGCAACACGTTGCACACGTGTTAAATCAGAATGCTGGACTACAAAGCCACCCGTCGAATCTTACCTTAACTCTAGCGGACGCGAACAACTCGTTGCTTGCTTCAACCCTATTTCAAACTAAACTGAGAGGTGCGATATGAATCAAGACTTAAATAAAAATTCTGCTCAAAACTCTCAAGAAAACATCCTCGTCGCGACAAACATCAAAAAATATTTTCCTATCCGCAAAGGTTTTTTCTTAAGACATGTCGCGGATGTCAAAGCTGTTGATGATGTTTCATTAACAGTCCGCCAAGGAGAAACACTTGGGTTAGTTGGAGAATCTGGATGCGGCAAATCTACACTAGGCCGTACTCTTATTCGATTGTACGAGCCTACTGCGGGAAGTATCGAGTTTGAACAAAAAGATTTTCTCAAAGCCAGCGGCAAAGACTTACGTTTAGCTCGTAAAGACATTCAAATGATCTTTCAAGATCCGTATGCCTCGCTAGACCCACGCATGACTGTTGGTCAAATTATCAGACAACCATTTGAAATTCATAACGTCGGCAGCGGCGCCGAGCGCGAAAAACGCGTAAAAGAACTGCTCGAACTAGTGGGGCTGAAAGCGTCTCACGTGAACCGCTACCCGCACGAATTTTCAGGTGGACAAAGACAACGTATTTGTATTGCTCGAGCGATCGCTTTAAATCCGAAACTGATTATTTGTGACGAGCCCGTATCAGCACTAGATGTTTCAATTCAGGCGCAGATTTTAAATCTACTCAAAGACCTACAAGAACAATTGGGTCTAACCTACGTTTTTATTTCCCATGACTTATCCGTAATTGAATATTTCTGTGACCGCGTAGCCGTTATGTATTTAGGTAAAATCGTAGAGATTGGAACGCGCGACGAAATGTTCAACAGTCCAAAACACCCGTACACGCAGGCATTACTGTCGGCAATTCCACGTGTGGGCGAAGGTAAGAAGGCCATGAAGAAATCACTTTCCGGTGAAGTACCAAGCCCGATCAGTCCTCCGCCGGGATGCACATTCCATCCTCGTTGCCCCCATGCTATGGATATCTGCGCCCAACACATTCCAAAGTTAGAAGGCAACAACACTCAAAGCGTCGCATGTCACTTATACGATGCTAACTTGAAATTAAAAAAATAACCGGGAGTCTGAAATGAAAACGAC
>JBKBTW010000191.1:0-4670 GCA_046291245.1 Pseudobdellovibrio sp.
AAAAGCTTTAGGTATCGGCAGAGCTACACTGTACAGAAAAGTAAAACAATATCACATCGACCCCTCCCAAGCTCGTCGTCGTAAGTTAGTTGCAGCTTAATTGGTTTATACCTTTTATGACTGACTTATAATCGGTCATAATTAAGCCGTAGTTATTTACAACTGTTGCAAAACGCAACAACGAAATTTGTTTTAAACAATATAAACGACACACCAAGACTTATGATCAGAGTGTGTCGTTTTTTTTAATGGAATATGTCAGAATTATTATATGAAAAACTCAAATAAAATCATTTATTCACTTATTTTTGTTCTCATCATAGCTTTTTGTACGAATTATTTTTTTGTAAGTCGTATTCAAGCAAATCAAGATCGTGGTGTTGCAAGCTTCGGAGAAAGAAGCTCTATTCATCAAATTAAATGGGAGCAAAAACTAGCTAAAGATATTTCTTCGGGAAAAATGCGAATGCAAATGCCGACGCAAGTGAGTTGGCAAGATGTTTTAGTTTATGAATATCTGCGTGGGCAATACAATGTTTCTTTACAAGATGGTTACATTGAAAAAATCACTGTTCAAAACGCGGATGCAGGTTTAGTTATAGATGTAAATCAATTTATGTCCGAATACGGAAAAAAAATAAAAAACTACAGCAGTTATGAAGTTAAAAACTTAAATAAGCAAACAGATGTAGTCGAGCTTAGAGATGAGCAGGGTTCATCTGCTGGCGAGTTTCAATTTAATAAAGACTCAGATGGACGTGTGACGTCTATTAATATTCAATAAAAAATTCAAAATTCAAAAAAATAAAATAAGAACTAAACAGTCCTTATTTTATTTTTAAGGCTTTGTTAAAATATATTTAGCCATACATTCTGGACATTTTATAAGCTCATTTTCTTGTAAAACAAGATTTAAAATTAATGGTTTGTTACAGACTACGCAAGTGAGCGGCAAAAGTGGATTAGGATAATATTGGTATTTTTTTGAATAGCCTTTAAAAAATTTAAAAACAGATAAAATTAAAAAAAGTGGAACCAGTATAAAATGCAGAACTGGTATGGCTATGCTCACTATAGCAAAAATAAAGAATAAGAAAAAATCTTTGCATCCATTCTTTAGTCTTATTTGCGATGGTATTTTAACTTTCTCTATTTGAGCACTTATAATTTTGTTTTGATCTGATTGAAGTGATAAGTTCATATTTTATTAATGCGCCTAAACTTTCCATAAGTCTAGAATATTTATGTAAATCCAATAGAGGAGCTGCTGGTCTTAATAAATGGCGCAAAAAACCGAAAAGACAGTATGGTTTTTCCAGATATTAATTCTACAAAGAGTTTTCATGAAGTTAAGCGATCAGGTAAAGTGCCTTTTTACGTGAGATTTTTTTCATTCATAATTGATTATTTTATTTTTACACCAGTTGTGAGTTTTTTAATTATGATTCTCTTGAAAAGTGGTGTTGAGATATATAAAACATATCCAAATTCGGAAGAGGCCTCTTTGGTGGTGTTTTATCTCGGGATAGCGTTTATTGTCCTAACCACTTTTTTACAAGCTCTTTTTATTACTTATTATGGAGCTACTCCAGGCCAGTATTTTCTAAAGCTTAAAATTTCTTTCAATGACAAACAGAGTCCAATATTTTTGCAGGCTTGGTTAAGACAAATAGGTTTTTTTTCTAGTTTTGCTTTTTTAGGATTACCTTTTCTTAAAGTTTTTTCTGATGAGAATGGTCGATGTTTTTATGAAAAAATAACGGATTCAAACTTAGAATCTAAAGTCATTTTTTATAAAACTTTAGATGTTTTTAGTCGTGACCATGAACTAGATAAAAAATTTTGGAAGGCTTCTCTTTCAACGTTAAGTTGTTTTTTAGTGTTTTTTGGAATTATTTTTTACTTTAAAAGTTATCAAAATATATTAACAAGTCCGTTAAGTTACGCCAAATTCAAGAGCAAGAGTTTAGATTGTCAAGATTTTGCCAATCTTGACTCAGCAGAGCGATTAAGATTTGGCATAGCGATGAACTTGATAGGAACATACTCGGATGAGTGTTTAAACAGAGAAGCTGATTTTACTTTATGGAGAAATTTTACAGAAGATAAGTCGTTAGCTTATTTCGCTAAATTCCTGACTACGGAAAAAAACACTCCTACTGAGGCAGCTTATTTAAGGGAATCTTGTACCCAGTACCCAGAGTCAGAGGGGTGTTATTATGCAACTAAGTTTTCAAAAAATGATTTTAAAAAAATTTCTGAAGACAAAACCTATGGAAGTACTATCTTAGCTTATATTTTGGAATATGAAACACAAGAAGATACACTAAGTAAAGACGATAAAAAGTATATATTTAACGAAATTAAGAATTTTTCTTCATATAAGCCTATAAAAAAATATTTAATCAACAAAAGCATTCAGAAAATTTCAAACACTGAGGCTAATCAGAACAGGATTCCCGCAAGCGTAGAAAAATTAAATAAAAAAGATGCAGGGGAGAATATGTCTGTTGAGCAAGTTCTAGAACTGGTGAATGAACTATGATTTTTCCAGGGAGTGTATTCCAAAAATATAAAAAATTTGAGTTTACTCCTGCGGTTATACTGAGCTCGATTAACATAATAATCTACCTCTTGATTTCAATTTCTTTTTCTCAGACGTCTGTGACTTATAATGATCGTGATTTTAAACAGCGTATGAGTAAAATTGCTCACATGTACAAACAAACCTTAGACCCCTTGGAAAGAAGGTATTTCAATGAGTCTGACGTTCAGTCGATTTTAAGGGATTCACGCTTTTGGCATCGAGCAGATAGCTTTGCGTTTACAGGAGATCAGGTTCAAATTAAAGAAAACAGAACCTTTTTAAACGACCTTAAAAAACAATACTTTCAATCTCCTCAGTATATTTATGGATTATCACCTTCGGCCACGTCATCTTGGGCCTGGGTCACATACCAATTTGCCCATGTTGGATTTATTCATATGTTCATGAATGTGTTTTTTTTATTTATCATCGTGAGTGTTTTGCAAAAACATTTAAATCACGAGTGGATTTACTCAGTTTATATCTTGAGTGGGTTTGCGGGAGGAGTTTCCTATTTGTTGTTTAATCAAAACAATGAAATAGCTGTTATTGGTGCAAGTGGCGCGATTTGCGGTTTAATGGCCTTTTTGTCAGTTGTTTTAAATCGTAAAAATATTGAGTGGAGTTATTTTATTTCACCCTTAGAAGGGTATTTTGGTTTAATTTACTTACCTGCATTTTTAATTTTTCCGATGTACTTGATTTCTGATTTTACGACGGTTTTGTACAACAACGATGGTGTACAGGCTTCAGTGGCTCACTCGGCTCACATCGGTGGAACAATATTAGGCTTTTTAGCAGGGATTGCTTATTTGTATGATCGTAAATTTAAAACTCATATTTTAAATCAATGGGGAAAAAATCTTTCTCGTGAAGATTACGCTCATTTAAGAGATTTAATAGAGTAGAAGACATCTCATAAGCCCTATTTTGTCGTTGCGACGTCGTTGACATACACTTGCATAGCCTACTCCTGGCACCTTGAACTAGAATTTACGAGGATGGCTTAAGTTAAATTGTGCTATTCGCGAAAGTTTGCAATAAATATCAGTCATTTTCGATTATCCTATAAAGATGCGCGAATTGCTTTCGCGCATCTTTATAGGATTGAATTTATAGAATTCTTTTTCACTCTTCCGGAGCGAAACCGCGTCTCATCGTATTTTCAGTGACAACGATTGGCTCTGTGAATTGCTTAAGGTAGTCAGGGCCTCCAGTTTTTGAGCCTATGCCAGACATTTTGTACCCGCCAAATGGATGACGATCAACCATAGCGCCCGTAATGCCACGATTGATATACAGATTGCCAACCTCAAGCTCATGTTTTGCTCTTTCAATGTTAGCAGGACTCCGAGAGAATAATCCCCCAGTTAAAGCGTATTCAGTTGAGTTTAAAATATGAATAGCATCTGTTAAGTCTTTTGCTTTAATCAAAGTTACAATTGGCCCGAAAAATTCATTTTGAGCAATGTCATCATGAGGTTTAACATCCCCAAAAATTGCAATAGGAACAAAGAATCCACCTGTTGGCGTTTGACCTTTAAAAACTAATTTGTATTTTTGTGAAGCGCTGTCAATGGCGTTGATAAGTCTCGTGTAAGCTTCTTCATCAACGACTGGCCCGAAATATCCTTTAGGGTTTTCTGCCGAAGAAATTTCGATGGATTTTGCACCTTCAATTAAACGCTCCGTGAATTTTTCGTAAACATCAGAAAGCACAATCACGCGTGAGGCCGCTGAACATTTTTGTCCAGCAAAACCAAATGCGGAGTAAAGTACTGAATCAACAGCTTCATCAAGATCTGCGTCGTTATCAATGATGACGCCATTTTTTCCTCCCATTTCGATGATGCAACGTTTGACATGATGTTGGCCCTCTTGAACGACCGCTGCATTTTTTGCAATAAGTAAACCTACGGCCTTTGAACCAGTAAAAGCGATGGTCGTCGTGTATTTGTGTTTAACTATGTAATCTCCAACAACTTCACCATATCCCGGTAAAAACTGAATAACGTTCTCAGGCAGACCAGCTTCTTTAAATAAATCCATAAGACCTTGAGCAACTAACGAGCTTTGTTCGGCT
>JBKBTW010000192.1:0-4661 GCA_046291245.1 Pseudobdellovibrio sp.
CTGTATTTCCTTATGGCTTTTACAAAATATATGCATTAGCCCCTAACATTGCATTTGATGTTAAAGCCGGTTATGAAATGGTGAAGTTCAACTCCACTCCTAAAATGGAAGAAAATAATATTAAAATTGCGTTTGGCTTATCTGTATACTATTAAAGCATTAGTTTTTTAAATTCAGAAGTTGTTCAATTCAATTGAGTTTTTTTTTGCTCTAGTTACCTATAACCTATAATATAAGCCCATGATTCATTTACCAGAACTTATTCAAGATTTAGGTTTTATTCTTATAACTGCTGCTCTCGTGACAATACTTTTTAAAAAATTAAAACAGCCTGTTGTGTTAGGATATCTAATTGCCGGCATACTTGTAGGACCACACGTTCCCATTATACCCACAGTCCAAGATACAGAATCAGTTAAAGTTTGGGCAGAAATTGGTGTTATCGTTTTACTTTTTGGTTTAGGTTTAGAGTTTAATATTAAAAAACTTGCGCAAACAGGGAAATCGGCCTCGATCACAGCCATAGTTGAAGTTATTTTTATGCTTATGGCTGGCTATCTCTTTGGTAAAGTCATGGGGTGGAGCAACTTAGATAGCTTATTCTTAGGTGGTATTCTTTCTGTGTCCTCGACAACAATTATCATCAGGGCTTTTGAAGAGCTTAATTTAAAAAGTCAAAAATTTGTTTCACTCGTTTTTGGAGTCTTAATTGTTGAAGATATTGTGGCTATTCTTTTATTGGTTCTATTATCTACAGTAGCTATATCCAAAAATCTTTCCGGTGTTGATCTTGCTGTGTCTGGGCTAAGACTAGGATTCTTTTTGATTTTATGGTTTGTAGTTGGAATCTTCTTACTTCCTACATTTTTAAAGAAGATTAAAGTTTATCTCAATGATGAAACCACTCTTGTTATATCGCTCGGGCTCTGCTTACTTATGGTTATCATAGCGACTTATGTTGGCTTTTCACCTGCATTAGGGGCCTTTGTTATGGGGCTTTTACTGGCAGAGACAAAAGAAGGTCCTCGTATAGAAAAGCTCATTCATCCTATTAAGGATTTATTTGCAGCTGTATTTTTCGTATCGGTGGGAATGTTAATTGATCCTCAAGTTCTGCTTCACCACGGCCCTGAGATACTTCTGATCACAGCCATTACAATCTTAGGTAAACTTATTAGTAGCTCAATTGGAGCTATGCTATCCGGTGTAAGTTTTCGCCAATCTATGCAAACAGGGATGAGCTTATCTCAAATTGGTGAGTTTTCATTTATTATTGCGACTCTAGGAGTTTCTTTAAAGGTCACGAGTGACTTTCTTTATCCCATTGCTGTTTCTGTTTCTGTTTTGACAACTTTTACTACGCCTTATCTCATAAAAAACTCAGACAAACTTTCACTCTTTTTAGAGAAAAAACTTCCTGACAGATTTTTTAAAGCTCTTGAAAGATATCAAGAGGCCGTTTTAAGCGAACAATCCGAATCTGGATTTTTATCATTACTTTGGAAAGCGTATGGCTGGAAAACTCTTTTAAATGGAGTGCTCGTTTTAGCTATTATTGGAGCTGGTCGTTATTTTACTGATAACTTTGGAACTTCAATCACATTTCTTACCGTCTGTTTTTTATCATCACCTTTTTTCTGGGCGTTTTGCTTAAGTCAACCTTCTCCTCGCCTTACAGATGCAGAAATATCGCGCTTACAAAAAGTTGGTATAGGTATTTTCATAGCTAGAAATGCTTTAGGCTTTATATTGGCCGTTTATGCTGTAAATAGTTTTATACCGCTCGACTCTTGGAAAGGTATTTTATCACTTGTCATATTAACTTTGGCCGTTTTTCTGGGAGGAACAAAAAAAGGTATTTATTATCGCTTTGAAACTGGTTTCATCAAAAACTTAACTCAAAACAATAATCCCTCTAAAGAAGATGTCGCGAAATCAAAACTTGCTCCATGGAATGCAACCTTAACTACAGTGACAGTTCCACCGCAGTCAAAGTACGTTGGTTTATCACTTTTGAACTCTAAAATTAAAGAGGATTTTAGCACCACGATTGCCCTTATCGAAAGAGGTGATTTAAAATACTTAGCTCCTGATCGAAATTTTATTCTCATGCCTTACGATAAACTTTACCTTATCGGATCTGATGATCAAGTGACTCAAGCTTGCACTGAAATCGAAAAAAACCTTATTCCTGTATCAAATACGGATTCAGACGTTTCATATGGTTTACACTCTATAAAAGCAAAACCTCATTGTGATTTCGTGAATAAGACTATTAGAGAAAGTGGAATTAGAGAAAAAACATCTGGCTTAATCGTAGGAATAGAGCGCGCAGGCGAACGGCTTATCAACCCTGATTCTGCTTTGCAAATTCACCTAGATGATATTCTTTGGATCGTAGGCGATTACGATAAAATCAAAGCTCTCACCCATAAATAATACAAATAAGCCTGTGAAACATCATGAACATTTTGTACTTGACTACAAATAATTCATGAACATTTTGCACTTGACTACAAATAATTCATGAATTATTCATTATATATGAGTAAAAAAGCATATCAACGCTACTTATCCCATGACATAGCTCAAACTTTAGAAAAAAAAATGGTCTTTATCGGAGGCCCACGCCAAGTAGGAAAAACAACACTATGTTTAAGCTATTTGAGCCCCCCAAGCATTAAAAATTCTGCTTATTTAAATTGGGATGACGTTACCAAAAAAAAACTCATCAAAAATGCTTTATTACCTTCATCTGATTTAATTGTTTTTGATGAAGTGCATAAGTACAAATATTGGAGAAACCTCATTAAGGGCATTTACGATACCCAACATGAAGATAAAAAATTCTTAGTTACAGGGTCTGCAAGGTTAGACCACTATCGAAAGGGTGGTGATTCACTTCTCGGGCGTTACAGGTATTTTAGGCTTCATCCTTTATCAGTAGGTGAACTTCATTTGCAAAATACATCTGATTTAAAAAATCTTTTACGATATGGAGGCTTTCCCGAGTCTTACTTTACACAATCAGAAAAAGAGACACGATTATGGCAAAAGGAGCGTTTGTATCGAATTATCAATGACGATATCGCTGATCTCGAAAATTTAAAAGAGTACTCTTCTATTGAAAATCTAGCAGAAGCTTTACCTGATAGGATTGGCTCTTTACTCTCTTATAATTCTTTGGCTGAAGATCTATCAGTTAACCCGCGCACAATCGAAAAATGGATCCAAATTTTAGAGAACGTTTATTATTGCTTTTTAATATTGCCTTTTGGGACACCAAAAGTGAGAGCTCTGAAAAAAGCAAAAAAACTCTATCTGTGGGATTGGTCCACACTAGAAAACGACGGACCAAAATTTGAAAACTTAGTAGGATCTCATTTACTTAAATATTGTCACTACATTGAAGATACTGAGGGTTATAAAATGGAACTCAGATATTTGCGCGATACAGATAACCGTGAAATTGATTTTGTTGTTTTAAAAAACAAAAAACCCATTTTCGCAGTTGAATGTAAAACTGGAGATAAATCCCTTAGTCCTGCTATTCGTTATTTTAAGGAAAGAACCTCAATTCCTAAGTTTTATCAGGTCCACATGAAAGACTCTGATTTTACTCCAGAAGCAAACGTTCGAGTTCTACCATTTATAAAATTTTGCAATGAACTCAAACTGCCTTGAGTTCATTTTAGAAAAAAATTAAATACTTACTTTAAATCATCCCAAGATTCTTCGATCTCTTGGCAAGATGCCTCTCCTATTAACTCTGTTGTTAGATCTGCATAAAGGATTGTAAGAGTAGCGTTTTGAGCTGTTTCGTTAAAATACAACTGTAAATCACCCGTACTTCTTTCATCTTTACCTTGAAATATCGCAACATTTTGCGCAGGGCTAGTTTCTAAACTCATTCTCTTAACGAGCTTCATATATGACATACTGTCATTATCGAAAAAACCTGATTTACCTGTTTGTAAATTTATTCCAACCCTATACTCATCAACTCCGGCAAATCCTTCACATTGATAAAAATCAGCTGAAAATGCGTTTATACTTACCATCGATATCGTAAACAAAATAATTTGTCTCATTATAACTCCTTGAATTCCAAACTGGAATAATGTGTATTGAATATAGAAGCTTATGAAAATTGTAAATGTTTAGATTAAAAAAACATACGCTCAGAGAACATTAAAGAAATTAATTCATATAAACTCTCTCGCTTACAAATACACTCACACTGAGACACAAACTTGTTTAAAGAAATAACATGTCCATATGTTGATGAGTTATTTTAATTTTCTTAGTAAATTAGATAACTTACAGCACTTTAAAATCTGCAAATGACTATTTATCATTCATCTTTGTGGTTTTCTCACAATAAGATTACCGATTAATCTTAAGCACTTAACGTAGATACAACATTTGGCACTCTCTATGCTTATTTATATTCACATCAGGGGAACATTTTATGAAAAGTCGAAAAGTTAGAACGACATTAACTATTTTAGCTTTAATAATGGCAGCAATACTTCCTTCGCTTCAATCTCATCTAGAAGATATTTCTTCATCAGAAAGAGGAGTTATTATAGGGGCTGCTCAAACTCAATAATTTGTATTTTTATACTCGCAACGTATATCTAAGTGTAAAATTCTTTTAC
>JBKBTW010000193.1:0-4635 GCA_046291245.1 Pseudobdellovibrio sp.
CATGTTACAAGTCCTCCAATTGGTGCTCCTATTGAATCAAATGCAGTTAAAACGATTATGAAAGATCACGCTTCAAAAGTTTGGATATCCTCAACTAAATCTATGACGGGTCATTTGTTAGGTGCAGCCGGAGCTTTAGAATCTGCATTCTCAGCAATGACCATTGATAAACAAATGGCTCCACCTACGATTAATTTAGATAACCCAAGCCCTGAGTGCGATTTAGATTATATTCCTCACACGGCTCGTGAAGGAAAAATCAACCACGTCATCAATAACTCTTTCGGTTTTGGCGGAACAAACAGCTGCCTGATTTTTTCGAAAGTTAAATAACATTTTTTATAGAGTATATTTTATTTTAAGAATTAACCTAGCAAGATGTTAACTGTAGACCTTCTTAAAGACGTAGTTTATAATTTTTAACATGAAAAAAATCTTTATAGCATCCGATCACGCAGGATTTGAGTTGAAGCAAGTCTTAGTCTCTGAGTTAAAAAAATTAAATTTGGAAGTTCACGATTTAGGACCAAGTGATACATCTTCGGTAGATTATCCAGATTACGCTAATAAAGTGGCCGAGAGCCTTAAAGAACATTCAAACGCTATCAACCACTTCGGTGTATTGGTTTGTGGTTCAGGACAAGGGATGTGTATACGCGCGAATAAATACCCTTACATCAGAGCAGCTTTAGTTTATAATGATGAGATCACTAAACTTTCACGTGAACACAATAATGCTAACATTATATGCTTAGGATCTAGATTCTGCGCCGCAGAACAAGCTTTAAAATGGATTCATATTTTTCTAAATACTGAATTTTCTGAAGGTCGACACTCACTTCGAGTTGCTAAAATAGGTCAGCCCGTATGATACTAGGAGTATGAAAAATCATACTCCTCATCAAGCAGAGTCTCAAAACTCAAATTATAGCAATATTAAAGATACAGAAATTTTTAATTTAATAAATCAAGAATCTCACAGACAAAAATTTGGCTTAGAGATGATCGCTTCAGAAAATTACACTTCACAAGAGGTGATGCTCGCTCAAGGATCTATCCTTACAAATAAATACGCAGAAGGCTATCCTGGTAAGAGATATTACGGTGGTTGTCAGTTTGTAGATGGCGTTGAGTCTATAGCCATAGAAAGAGCTAAAAGCCTTTTTAATGCGAAATACGCCAATGTTCAGCCGCATGCAGGCTCTCAAGCCAATATGGCTGTTTATCTATGCTCGCTCAAAGCAGGCGATACAATTTTAGGAATGGATTTATCTCACGGCGGTCATTTAACTCATGGAAGTCCTGTGAACTTCAGCGGATTACTCTTTAAAGCAGCCAGCTACAAACTTGACCCAACAACAGGATTAATTAATTACGACACCATTCGTGAAACCGCAAAAGAAGTTAAACCAAAACTTATTATTGCTGGATATTCTGCTTATTCGAGAAAATTAGATTTTGCTAAATTCCGAGAAATCGCCAATGAAGTTGGCGCAGAGCTTTTGGTCGACATGGCTCACTTCGCAGGCCTTGTAGCAAGTGGCCATCATGAGTCCCCTATCGAGTACGCTGATTATGTTACATCAACAACTCATAAAACTTTACGTGGTCCACGTGGAGGGTTGATTCTAACAAATTCAGAGGAAAAATCTAAAATAATCAACTCACGTATTTTTCCAGGGATTCAAGGCGGGCCATTAGAGCATGTCATAGCAGCGAAAGCCGTAGCTTTTGGAGAAGCTTTGAGACCAGACTTTAAAATCTACATAGATCAAGTCATTAAAAATGCTCAGACGCTAGCGGAAGAGATGAAAGCCGAGGGCTTTAACTTAGTCACTGGCGGCACGGATAATCATTTAATTTTAGTTGATCTTAAACAAAGTAAAGTGCCAGAAACTCTCACTGGAAAACTGGCCGAAGCAATTTTAGATCATTCAGGTATCACCGTGAATAAAAACACAGTGCCAAACGAAACGCGCTCACCTTTTGTTACAAGCGGGATTCGTATTGGAACACCAGCTCTTACAACAAGAGGCATGAAAGAATCAGAAATGAAAACTATCGCTGGCTGGATATCTCAAGTTTTAAAAAATCCAGAAGATAATAATTTACATCAACGTATTCACAATCAGGTTAAAGAATTATGTCTAAATTATCCAATTTATTAAAAAAAAATACTTTAATAGCCTTTTCAACTCTCTTAGTTTTGGAGTTTGGTTGCACAACTAAAAATAAAAATAGCGGTTCAACTTTAGATCCCGCAACGCCACAGGCTCGAGAAAAAGTTGAAGTTGATAAGCAAACAAACTCATTTAAAAAGAACAGCTCTCAACAAAATGCACAGCAAGGAAAACAAAAACCTTTTTTTGATTGGCCTGTCATGGAGGCTCGCATGACTCGCGGCTGGCTTCCTAAAGTGACACGAAAAAGAAAAAGACCCCATAAAGGTATCGACCTAGCGGCTCCCCGAGGAACCGCCGTCCTAGCTTCTCATGATGGAATAGTGATCTACACAGGAAAAGACTTCAGAGGTTATGGTAAAATGATCATGATTGAGAAAGATAACTGGGCTACCCTTTATGCTCATTTAGATAAAATTGTAGTCTACGAAGGACAAAAAATTCGCCAAGGCGATGTCATTGGGGCTTTAGGAAACACAGGAAGATCATCAGGACCTCACCTACACTTTGAGATCAGAAAGATCGATGGCCCAATCGACCCTCTTCCTTACTTACCAGCTGGTGAGGCTTTAACGAATGACGTCGATAATGAATCAGAGGCATACTAAAAGACATTTACTTAAAAATTAAGTAAGCCTTTAATTTTAGATCAAACTTAAGCTGCAAGTTAACATGACTCACAATTAACAAACAAAAAAGCCAGATCGTTGATCTGGCTTTTTTTATTTTTTCAATTTCCTAAACTTGTAAATTAGAACGACATTGTCGCAATAACTTCATAAGAAACTGAGTCAAAAGTAGCATCTGCAGTCGACGCGTTTGTCGCTTTATATGGAGTGAAGTTAGACACTTCATAACCAGAAGCTGCTGAAGCATAATAAGCTTTATCTTGAGCTACATAGCCAGAGATAGATAAAGATTTTAGTGGTTTAACTGTAACACCTGTCTCCAAGTAAGCACGTTGATACGCATTTCTTAATTGATCATTATCTGTAAAAGAAGCAATAACACCCGCCGATTGATAAACTGATACAAAATCATTAAACGTGTACGTTAATGAAGGAATCACTAAAGCACGATTTGAGTTAGCTTGTGGACCTGCTTTAGAAACATTATGTCTCCATTGAGCGTACACTGATGCTGACCAGTTAGGATTAAATGTGTAATTTGTTGCAGCTGAAGCTTCAATTTGAGAGTGAATAGAAGCATAACCACCTTTAGTTACATAGTAAGCATCACCATTCATATTTTTATGATTGATCGATAAAGAAATTGGATCACTTCCAAAAATACCATCGACTGATGTCCCTAAAATAAAGTTAAAGTAAGCCGGACGGAAATTGCTATCTTTAATTTTATTTTCACGAGAAACTTTTGCATCACCAGTTAAAGCTGTTCTTTGAGATAAAGTTTCAAAAGTTTGAGCAGCCTTAATAGATAGTTTTGGAAGAACTTTATATCCAACACTCATAGTCGTTAATGTTTGAACATCATAAGTCGATTGAGAATCAGTGTTCGAGTACAACTGAACAGAACCAGACCATTTTTTAGAAGGCTCAGCAGCAGCTGTCTCTACAGTAGAAGTGCCTGCTGGAGCCGTATTATCAACCAATGTTGCATCTACAGTTGTAGTAGCAGATGAAGACACAGTTGGAGTTGTCGCAGTAGCTTGATTTGAAGCTTTTTTCGCTGATTTTTTAGCAGATGCAGTTGCCTTTGGTTGAGCCGCAGCAGGTGCTGTTACAGTAGAGTTCTGAGCCATAGCTACAGATCCACATAAGATCAACGATGTTATTAAATATTTTTTCACTTCAATTCCCCCTTCAGAATCGTTCTGTTGTTTTTAAAGCTATTGCTTAATCTTTATTTTTTAAATAAGCAAACCTAAACTAAAATTTATATTACAGACCTTAGTAGGCAAACATAGTGCCACTTATTTCAGAGTCAAATCAACACTAGAATAATTAAATAGAGTGAAATTTTGCGTAATGTATAAACTTTTCAAGAAGTTTATACATGCATTGCGTCAAAAAAAAGAGGGTCATAGTGGCAATATGACCCTTGTGCATAATTTTTAAGAATTTAATTTCAAGAATAAAAACAGATTCAAACTTTACTAGAAAGATGTAAAATCACTTCCACCCGAATTTGAATCATCGCCAGCACAATCATTTAAAGCCACAACATTAGATCGTTGGGCCAACAGCTGATCAATGTTTGTGTACAATGAAGTCACTTGAGCATTTCTAGTTTCTAAATTGAACTGACAATCATTCGCATAAGAGATAGCGGCCATCTGATGATAGGATTGTCCATTTTTAACGACTGTAATCAAGAGCGCATACTTTTCACAATTTGTACCTATACAACGAGAACGAACATAGAGTTGGGCTCCTGTTGTTGAGTCCGTATACGTACCACCAGCATCTTGATTGCCCGTGTGCGTTGTCGTAAT
>JBKBTW010000194.1:0-4596 GCA_046291245.1 Pseudobdellovibrio sp.
AAAAATCACTGGACGATATTCTTAAGAGCTTTTGCTCTTGATAAGTTTTTAAATTCAGCCAATGCAAGGAAAAGGAGTTCCAATGTTAGAGGCTATAATCAGTTTATTCATGCTACAGGCTCCGTCGGCAAGTAATTATGATAATGTTGTTAATAAATTAAATGAGATTGCCTCTTTAAATCCATCTCAAGCACAAGTGATTACTATTGGTACAAATAGCCAAGGAGTGCCGATTAAAGGACTTAAAATCGGTCAAGGTCCAGTAGCTTCATTAGTCGTTGGTACTCACCATGGAAATGAATACGGTTCGACAGCCGTAGCTCTAGGGTTTGCTCAGGCAGCTGCAGTAGCCCCGGTAGAAGGACAAACGGTTTATGTTATACCTGTACTAAATGTATCGGGTTATAATCGTGGAAATCGTTACGAAACAGGACTTCAATCAACAGTAGACGCTAATCGTGATTATCCAGGCCCATGTGTCAGTGGTAAATCCTTTAAATTAAAATCGACAGAGTCATTAGCTCAGTTTTTAGAAGACAAAAATATTCAAATATCTGCAACATTACATACGTATTTTCCAGCTGTAGTGTATCCTTGGGGTATTTCGACGAGAGATTTGTCAACACCATACGATGACACTTATAAACGTCTTGTCGCTGATGCGACTCAAGAAAGTCGTTACCGTACAGGAAACAATACTGAGGTTTTATATGCGGCAGATGGTACATTTGAAGACTATGCGTATTGGAAACACGGAATATGGTCACTTTTGTTTGAGCTTGGGTTTACTCACAATCCAGACCCAACAGCTATTAAAAACATGATCGAAGTGAATACTCCTGGAATTCGTCGTTTCTTAGAAAACTCTCCTAAAACTCGAGTGGCGAGTCATGGTTTCAGTGGACGTTGTGATCGTATGTCTATTCAAAGAGTTCTTCTTGAGTAGGAGATGAATTGAATATGGCGAAAAAAATTTTTATTACCGGCGTAAGTAGTGGAATCGGGTATGCAACTGCTGATTACTTTCTGAGTCAGGGCTTTAAAGTTATCGGCACTTACCGAAAATCAGAAGACGTAAAGGGGTTTGTAGAGCAATACCCCAAATCTTTCATCGGTATTAAGGTGGATCTGTCTAGCTTATCTGAGATTGAGACTGTACCTCAAGTTTTGAATGATTATAAAATTGAGTCTATAGATTTTCTTCTCAATAATGCAGGTATCGCCTTAGCAGGACCTCTTGAATATCATCCCTTTTCAGAAGTTCAAAGCACTCTGCAAATTAATGTTTTAGCTGTGATTAGAATCACTCAATTAATACTGCCATTTTTAAAAAAATCTGCCGGTGCACGTGTTGTTAATATATCCTCAGTGGCGGGGATTGGGGGAACTCCATTTTTAGGTGTGTATGCGGCTAGTAAACATGCCGTCGAAGGATTTTCTGAGGCCTTGAGGCGTGAACTTAAATTATATGATATTCAAGTTTCCATCATCGGACCAGGCTCTATAAAAACTCCTATATGGCGCAAAAATTTTTCACAAATTGAATCAAAGTATGATCAAACGGAGTATAAAAAATCATTTCGAAAATTTATTGAGTTTGCAGAGCAAGAGGAGAGAAATGCTTTACACGTTGATGCAGTTGTTGCGTGTGTACAGCATGCTTTTTTATCACCAAGTCCTTGTATTCGATATGCCCCAGTTCCTCATAAATGGAAATACAAGTTCGAAAAACTAATACCTAAGTCTATTTACGATTATTTAATGTGTAAAACTTTAGGCCTGTTAAATAAGTAGTTATTCTTTTGATAGATGTTTAACTCTAATTTAAACACTCTTTAACGAGTCTCATATTGAGAATTTAATTTTTTTTGTCAAAGAAATTATCGATTTAAAAAAATATTTAAATAATACAATAGTCTTGTAAATTATTAGACAAACTCTGTCGATATAGATTTGGCGGGGATATTCATGAACGTGAACAACAAAAAGCAAATTACAATACCGAAAGACACTGTGCTGTTTAATCAGGGTGATGCAGGTGATTGTGCTTATGTCGTAGAGCAAGGGCGTGTGCTCGTGTATCTTGAAATAGACGGACGTGAAGTTCAAATTGCGCACATTAGAAAAGGCGAAATTTTTGGTGAAATGTCCCTTATCGATAGTCAACCTCGATCTGCATCTGTAAAAGCTATAGAAGATACAGTTTTAAACGTAGTGACTAAAGATCAATTAATTGAAAGATTTCAAGGGTCTGATCAGTTAGTGCAACTTCTTTTAAAAGTTATGATGAGTCGTGTTCGTAAAAACAATTCATCTCTTACTCATATTTCTTCTCAAGGGCAGTCTACTGATGATCAGTTAAATGATGCTGATCAAGAAGCAATGGATGGCTTTGAAAATCTTAAATTTGAAAATAGATTACAAGAAGCTTTAAACAATCAAGAATTTGAAATGTTTTATCAACCGATTATTGACATGAAGGATAGTGCTGTTATTGGCTGTGAAGCACTTATTCGTTGGAAAGATCCTAAAGTAGGCTATGTTCAACCGGATAAATTTATAGATTTTTTAGAAAATTCTTCATTGATGGTTTCTGTGGGATTGTGGATTTTTGAAAGATGTTTCCAAGATTTTCACAAACTAAAAGCTGCCTTTGGTGATGATTTTGTCATGAGTATTAATGTCAGCGGACGTCAGTTTACACACCCAAGCTTTTTAGTTGATTTAGAAAGATTGACTTGGAAACATAAAGTCTCTCCTAAAAATATTAAGTTAGAAGTTACTGAGCGTGTTATGATGAATGGTTTAGTGGCTATTGATATTCTGAATCAGTGTAAAGTTAAAGGTTTTCATATTTCAATTGACGACTTTGGTACAGGATTCTCGAGCTTGCAATACTTATCTCAAATGCCAGTGAGTTATCTTAAAATAGATAAATCATTCGTATCGAAAATGAACAAAGATGAAAAAGTTTTTGCCGTCATTAAATCAGTGATTTTCATGGCGCAAGCTTTAGGTATGAATATCATTGCCGAAGGTGTTGAAACACTTGATGAACGAGACTCGCTCATCAAGCTTGGCGCATACTATGCTCAAGGTTGGTTGTACTCAAAAGCTTTACCTCTTGAACAATTCATGGCTTTACCAACCCACATCGTTAAAGATAAAGAAAAAATCGCTTCTTAAATCAATCTTTTTAAAAATTATTTTCCCGTGTAAGGATTATTTTTTGCCTCGGTTATTTCTTTTTGCGTAAAAAGTTTTAGCCACTCTTCATATCCTTCATCTTTCATTTTTTCTAAAGGAACAAATTTCAGTGAAGCTGAATTCATACAGTAGCGCAATCCACCTTGTTCAGCGGGGCCATCATCAAAAACGTGTCCTAGATGGGAATCTGCTCTTTTAGAGCGTATTTCTACGCGATTCATACCGTAGGATTTGTCTTGTTTTTCGATGACAACATCTTCTTTAATAGGTTTTGTAAAGCTAGGCCAGCCAGATCCTGATTCAAACTTATCTTTTGAAGAAAACAAGGGCTCTTTGGATATGATATCTACATATATGCCATGATGTTTATTGTTCCAGTAAATATTTTCAAAAGGACGTTCAGTTCCATTTTTCTTTGTAATGGCATATTGCTCAGGGGTTAAAAGTTTTTTTAAAGCTTCATCATCTTTTGGGAATTCGCAAATTTCAGGATTATATTTAGTCACTTTCTTCTCCGATTTTAAAAGGGTGAGTGTTTGAGGCGTTGCTTGATCTGCATGATCTGAAGGTTTTTTTGATAACAGAGTGTGTTCATCAGAAAAACTAATTGATGGAGATAAAAACTGTAATAGTAGGGCCATCAAGACAAATGATTTTGTGAGTTTGAGTGTGTTCATAATCAATATGCTAGCATAATAAGTGAAATTGAAAAGCCTGTGCGTAAAAATAATGCAATAAATTATAAACTTAATTTAATGTCGTTAAACAACAGTTGCCATTTATGCGAAAATTCACTATAAATTTCAATCTACAGTTAATCTAACTGGATCAGTGGCGGCCGTAGCTCAGTTGGTAGAGCATCGGATTGTGATTCCGAGTGTCGCGGGTTCAAGCCCCGTCGGTCGCCCCAAATTTCCCTTCTCAAAAAAATAAGCAAAAACCTAAGTATCAGAAGTCCATACCGGATAGATGCGGTTCTACGGTGGTCCATACCGGACAGATACTTTACATTTTATACCGGAGACATCCTTTACACTTTTTCGAAACCAAAAGGGTCTTCCACTGGTTCAACTCTAGAACCTCGTTCATCGAAGTAACCTAGATCATAATCCAGGTTCTACTCCATCAGAGGGGGAATCGAGATTTCAAGTTAATGAAGTTTTCTAGTTCTATTTATTATTCCATTCCATCCACAAAGCGCAAGCACTCTTAATCTATAATTATTAAAATTCCTAAATCCAAAAGCACGTCTGCTTATCATTTCCATCTTGCTCAGTAAGTACTTCGCAAAAAAGACGAGCTAATCCATTTGCGGCGTTAGCCGCATTAATATCTAACTAAAATTCATTTTAAAAAAATCAGTGAGTTAAAATAATTCCTGATTCTTCT
>JBKBTW010000195.1:0-2355 GCA_046291245.1 Pseudobdellovibrio sp.
AACCTTCAGTCATGGCTTTTGATAATGTAGAGACATCCACACCTTCAGTGCGTTTGAGGGGTTGTAATGTAAAGATTTGATTGTTTGCGGGGGTGAAAGGTGTCGTGGTGGTAAACAAATTTTTACATTGAAAATTATGAGCTTGAGTCTGTAAGCTTATAAGAAGAGAAATAACTATAAGACCAAAATAAGACATAATAGATCTTACCTGTAAAATTGTTAGCCAAGTGTTGTGAGTTTCTGTTTCAGATCTATTTAAATAAACTTTAAATTCTTTATTCTTCATGGATAATTATGAATTGCAATTAACGTGAAGGTCTGGGTTTTAAAACAAATCTTTCAAATCATATCAAAAAGAGATACGATTTATGATCATGTCCAGCAGGATATTTTTGATGCTGCAAATGAGAGATCATGTTCAAAGACGATTTTAAGCAACTTACAGGTAAATTATGGTTCAGTTATATTGAGGCATTTTTAACAAGCTTAGTTGTTGGCTTGGCTGAAAACTATTTTTCCGCATTTGCTCTACACATGGGTTTATCGGCTTTAGAGTCTGGGGTATTAGTGAGCGTACCTTTGATCTTTGCAGCTGTTTTACAATTTTTATTACAGACAAAACTTAAAGCGACACCACTTGATTATTTTATAAAAAGGTCTTTATTTCTACAATCAATATCTTTAGTTATTATGAGCTTACTAGCTCTCCTCAATTATAAAAGCTTTATTTTCTTCAGTTTATTAATTTTATACTCTCTGTATTGGCTTGGACATTTTAGTATTCAACCTGCATGGAACAGATGGGTTGCGGATATTATCCCTTTAGATCATGGACAAAAGTATTTTTCATTAAGAAGTCGTATATCTCAGGTAGGTATTGTCATAGGTTTAGTATTTGGAGGTGCTTTATTACATTTAAATATATTAAATGTGGCCGTAGATAAGCTTTTTTTTATTCTATTTGTAAGCTGTTTTACATTGAAGATTTTAATAATTCAGTTATTTAAAAAACACCCAGTTTATTCGCAGCCACTAATTTTAAATGCTGATAATTTTAAAAAGATTTATAAGAAGAACAAATATTTTTTCAATCGATACTCAGTTTTTAATATTACTCTGTATTTTTCGGCGCCTTTTGTGGCAGGTTATTTATTAGCGGTTAAAAATCTAAATTACATGAATTTTATGTGGGTTATGGCCTCTTTATTTGTGGGTAAAATATTGACCACATACTATTTAAATTTTAATAAAAGCCAATTTGATCCTCATAAGCTTTTATTATGGGGAGGGATTATAGCGTCACCTTTACCAGCTTTATGGCCATTTTGCTCTACTGTGGTGATGATGTGTTTAGTTCATCTTGTTTCTGGTATTGGTTGGGCAGCTTGGGAAGTGGGACTTTCTTTGTACTTTTTTAAAAGCATAGATTCTAAATACAAAATTGAAACTATCAGTCTTTATAATTATCTCTCTATATTTACGCAAGTGCTTGGAACTTTACTTGCGGCTTACTTATTTAGAAATCATCTGGATAGTAATTTTGACGTGCTGTTTATCATGGCTGGTCTTGTAAGACTTATTGCTATTTTAGGTTTAAGAACGCCAAGATTAGCCAATATAGAAAGTTGATATCAGCAACAAATTGAGGCGCAGAATTTTTTGCGCTTTCGCGCTAAAATAAAATCAGTATAAATAATGTATATACAGAGTATATTGAGTTTATATAATATTTATTTTACATATTGAGATTCGCACGTATGGAATTATTAATTAATCTCTAGATAATTAAGGGAGAAACTTATGAGTGATTTAACTAAACCTCATGCTGAGGACTTTATAACAGTAAATAAACTGAGTTTTACATATCAAGATATAAATTCTGTTGTCGATGATTTTTATGGAAGAATTCAAAAAGATAGTCTCTTAAGTATTCCTTTTCAGTCTGTGCATGATTGGCCGGAGCATATAGACAACATCACACATTTTTGGTGGATAAGATTAGGTGGAAAGCCATACATGTTCAGTGAGTATAATCCAGTTGCTAAACATTTTTTTGCAGGTTTCAATGCTGATCTTTTAAAGAGATGGTTGGATATTTTCAAAGCTACTTTAAATGATCATCTCTCACCTGAAAAAGCGAATTTATGGTGGTTGATAGCTCAAAAAATTGGTGAAGCTCTCACGTATAAAAATGAGATTTTTGCACAACAATATAAAAAATAATTTAAATTTAAACAGACTTTAAGTTAAAGTGTATTTCCTCAAAACGTTTCAGTCTGGGAATAATCGCCTTTATTCGTTTTTAATTATAAAATGTCCGCGAAGTCGGTTACACTGATCATGTCTGTGGGGGAT
>JBKBTW010000195.1:2365-4556 GCA_046291245.1 Pseudobdellovibrio sp.
TATGTTTATTAAAAATCGTTGGCTTAGCGTTGCTATAGGAGTATTCGCTCTTATATTTATTTTTCAAAATTGTTCTGGAGTTATCTCAAATGAGATGAGTTTTTCAGTTTCTTCTTATGCTACGCCGCCCATCTGTCGGAGTGTAAGTGCTGATGAGGCCAGACCTGTCTTTATGTATCAGTGGGATAAAACAAACTCTTTAAAACCTGAATTCAACAATGTTATGTCGTCTCCAGTGGTTGGGGATTTAGATAAAGATGGATTTCCCGAGATTGTGTTTACGGCCTTTCATGAGGGTGGAAACTACACTGGAGCAGGTGTCATCCGTGTTATAAGCGGTAAAAATGGCGCTGAAAAATTTTCTGTTGTCAGCGATAGCCTTTTAGCCTTTGCTAGTATTTCTCCGCTGTTAATTGATATAGATGGTGATGGGTTTGTTGAAATTTTTTATTTAGATGCAGAAAGAAAAAACGTGATTTCATTAAATCATGACGGAACACTGCGATGGACTTATCCTAATGTTGCAAGTGCTATTTGGGTGGATGATTCTTTATCCGCATCAGATTTAAATGGTGATGGTGTTGCAGAGATTCTAGCCCCTGGGATCATTATTTCAGAATCCTTGGCAAAAAAACCATATCTTGTAAATAATCTAGATTTTTCTACAGCTTATACATTTGCAGCTAATATTCAATCTACGCAGTACATGAATATAGTTTCTGCATTCGGTGTAATGGATATGAAAGGTAAAAAAATATTTACCTATAAAGATAATGAGGGCAAAGATCTTTGGGGACATCCTTCCATTGCTGATCTTTACAAAGATATTCCGGGCGTGGAGATTGTTGTTGTGAGTTCAGGAAAACTCATTATTTATTCTTCTTCAGGGCAAATTTTATATCACCATAATTTAAATGAACATACTGATATTGCTTGTTCAGGTTCTGTGGGTGGTGGACAAGCAACTATCGGGGATTTTGATGGCGTGTCTTCGACTTTAGAGATAGCCATTGCAACAGGACGTTCGCTCACTATTTTTGATAGTAAAGGAAGTAAAATAGCCGGAAGCTTAACTGTTGATTGCTCATCTCGTAAAACAGGAGTGGCATCATTTGATTTTAATGGAGATGGTAAGCCAGAAATTGTTTATGCAGATGAGCAAAAACTACGTATTTACGAAATGGATGGTTCTCAAAACTTAAAAGTAGTTTGGGAAATCTCTAATCCAAGTGGTACATTGTCTGAGTATCCAGTTGTTGCGGATGTGGATAATGATGGTTATGCCAATCTCGTTGTAGCTCAAAATTCATATTTTATTCGTGATCCGCTACATCCTAATTACAATCAATATGGTGTGAGAGTTTTTGGCCCAAATAAAGCCGGTTCGTGGATGCCTACGCGTAATTTATGGAATGAAAGTTCTTATATGTTATCTAATGTGACAGATAAACTGCGTCCACAAGGTCATACTTTAATTAATGGTGAATTTGCTACAACATTTAAACGCAATATCATTCATAGCTTAGGCAAAGAAGTCCGCTGTAAAAAAGAAAACCTTGTCCAATAAAAAAAGGGAGCATAAAAACTCCCTTTTTTATTAAAACTGATAAATAAAAATTATTTTTTAGTTTTTACAACAGTTACTGAAATCTCAGCCATAACACGACGATTTTGAGCGCGTCCATCAGCTGTCTTGTTATCGGCTACAGGTTGGCTAGAACCATAACCTTTTGCTGTAACACGTGATTTTTCAATACCAGCTGCAACTAATGCAGCGGCAACGCTTTCAGCGCGTTTTTGAGACAATGCGTTATTAACTTTTGCGCTACCTGTATTGTCAGTGTGACCTGCTATTTCTACAGAAGTTTCTGGGTATTTTTTCATAAAGTTTGCTAAATTGTCGATTTCAGTTTTTTGACCAGCAGTCAAATCTGTTTTACCAGAAGCAAATACGACATTTAGTTTAATAGATGCTTTTTGTGTTTCAGCACAACCGTAAGCATTAACTACAGCATTAGCTGGAGTGTTAGGACATTTGTCATCTTCATCAGAAATGCCATCTTTATCTGAATCAACAACTTCTTTTACAGTACTGATAACAGTGTTTTCTTCAACTTTAGAAGTTGATTGCTTGTGTCTGTGATTTCCATGGATTGTTAAATACAAAGCAGGAACTAAAGCTTGCGAATTT
>JBKBTW010000196.1:0-4479 GCA_046291245.1 Pseudobdellovibrio sp.
TTTAGAGCAAGCATTTGCTAAAGTTAAAGTCTAATTTATAGAAAGTGTGGAGATTTGTTGACTTCACACGTCTGAGTAGATAATTTTCAAATTCACGTTTAATTGTGGATTTGAAAAAATCTACTTCAGAATGGCCAGGTAGCTCAGTCGGTAGAGCAGAGGACTGAAAATCCTTGTGTCGGCGGTTCGATTCCGTCTCTGGCCACCATTTTTTAGTTCGATTCGTCTCATTTGTTTTTTCTGGCTGCTAGATAAATAAAATAAAAAAAATCCTGAATAATAGAAGCGTTTATGTCGTTAAATAGCAAAAATATTTTTTTAATAGATGGTATTGGAGCTGCATTAAGTGCAGTAGGTACAGCATTAATATTCCCCATTTTTTCTGATCGATTAGGAATTTCGTCTCAAGCTTTATATTTACTCGCTGTAATGCCATTTCTTTATATGTTATATTCTTTTAGCATTTATTTTTTTGCTCAGAAGATTAAACCGTGGATGTTTATAGTTATAATAACAGCCAATATTTTTTATTGTTTGGTGTCTGGCAGTTTAATTTTCTTTTATGATTCGATTACAAAACTAGGATCAGTTGTTCTGAGTCTAGAAATAGTCATTATTTTGTTAATCGTAACTTTAGAACTAAAAGCTTTTAAAAAATTTAATTTCTTGGGTATGTAAAGTATTACTTCTGAATATCCTTTTTATATGGGCCGTTTAGTAAACCTTGTCCTTCAGTCATAAAAAGCACTTGATTAGCTATTTTAGAAACATCATGAGCATAGTCAGTTGAGGAGTCCACGGCTTGTTTAACAGCAGCGCTTACAACCATACCGATTAAACTATTATTGCTATTACTTGATGATGAACCGTATTGTTCAACACGGCCTTCCCACAGAGTTTCACCTGTGGCAGTAGAAACGAGTCTACCAGATACAGTTACAATTGTTTGGCTATTTAATAAAACAAATTTAGTACCATATTGCTCTAAATTTAAATAAAGCACAGCATCTGGATTTATAATTTCTTTAATTTTTTTTAATGAAACCTGGTGCATTTCGTCAGCAGAGGGTAACCCATTTTCTTTCATCATTTTATCAACCACAGCAACAGGAAAAATATAAAATCCTTTTTCTGCGATAGGTTGTGTTATAGTAGATAAATAGCCATAAGTACCTCGAACATCGGTACTGTGATTCTTTGGCGGCAAGACTAAAATTGATTTTGGATTAGCAGCTCTAAATTTATCATAATTTTTAGGTTGCGTTGTACAGTTGGCAAGGAGCAAAGTTAAACTACATAGCAAAATGTATAGAGATGTATTCATTTTCATTTTACCAACCTTTATTTAATTTTTTTCAGAAAACGGTTCATTAATACTGCTGATTCAGGAAAATTCTTTTTCTCAGTTACAAAACATTGACGTGCTTCAACAGCTTTTCCAGTTTGTAAATACTGATAACCTAAATGAGCATAAAAACCTGGAGGCAATGGTTTATTTTCACTAGCAGCCTTTTGAATATCAGCATTCATTTTTTCAATTTGAATCTCTGGTGTAGCTTTTTCGGGCTCTTGATATTGAGTGTAAATGAGCTCTTCGTATTCACCCCAATAATAAATGGTTTTATTTGCGCAACTTGTGAAGAAAGCTAGGGCTAGCAGAGCTAGCCCTAACATTTTGATTAAAGGCTTTGATAAATTTGGACAGTTAATATTCATGAAATTACTTTATTAAGCTCCATTTTTTTTGTTCCAGACCTTCTACAAGACGATCTACGGCTTCACGAAGAGCTAAATCTAAGACTTTTCCATTAAGAGTTGAATCATAAGATGCCGTGCCACCAAATCCTAAAACCTCGCGATTGCTTAGTTCATATTCACCAGATCCAGACGCCGAATACACAACTTCAGAAGTTGTAACATCAACTACGTTAAGAGTAACTTTTGAGTAAGCTACTTGTTTTTTTCCACTACCTAAAATTCCAAATAATTGGCGATCTCCAGTTTCTTTGCGACCAAATTCTGCAATGTCCCCTGTAATAGCAAAATTAGCGCCTTTAATTTTTTGCTTTTTACCAGTAAGCTTTGCTTCGCCAGAAAGTTCTTTCATATTATCGCGATCTAGAACACTAAAACGACCAGTTTGTTGTAAGTGTGCCATTAATACTGTTTTGGCTTGGCTAGATAAACGATCTGGACCTTCTGAAAAAACACCTCTCATAAATCCCGATTTATTATCAAAGTTACTGACTATGATAGGGTATTTTGTACCTTGATAAGTCGATGCTGTTTTTGCTGAAGTAGATTGTTCTACTTGCACGGCTTTATGGGATTCAGTAGCGCAACTAACTAAAAATATAAGTGAAGAGAGCATTAAAATATGTACTGTTTTTTTCATATAAGTTCCTTCTTATTTTAAAGATAAAAAAAGATTAACAGTCGCATTATCTGATCTCAAGAGTTAATTAAAAACAACTAGACACTTATCTCTAGACTATATGCGAGGACTAGAAAAAATGTTTACTGAGACAAATAAAGCCGGTATTAAAGCTTACAAACATCCATGCCTTTTAAAGTTAAAGGTCTTTCTAGTAAGCGATCCATCCAAGAATTAACATTTTTAAAAGAACTTAGATTTAATTTATCAGTGGCATTTAAATTTTTATTTAAAGCATATATCCATGGCATAATAGACATATCTGCTAGAGTGTATTGTTCTCCAACGAGAAAGGTTCTGTTCTCTAAACGAGTATCAAGTACTTTTAAAAGTCTTTCAGTTTCCGTTGTATAGCGTTCTAATGGATAAGGGTGGTCACAATTTTTAGTGCCATATTTATAGAAATGTCCAAATTGTCCAAACATAGGACCAATACCACCTACTTGAATAAGTAGCCATTTAGGAGTTGCGAGTGAGTAAAGCTGTATAGAATCAGACATAGTTCAAGTTTCTCCTATTTTTTATATGACATGATTTTTTTAACGTAACCACAAACAGCGATCGGCTCGATCATTTTAGATTTTAAAATATCTAAAGCTTCTGTAACAATTTTTTCTCCTAAACCTTGTCCTCTATATTTAGGATCAACAAAAGCATAATTGAGTAAGCATTTTTTATCTTTAAACTCTACATCAATCCTTGCGGCTTCGTACTGGCCGTCGAGTATGTAAAATTTTGTATGATTATCGTTAAGTTGCGTCCTAGAAAAAGCCATAAAAGCTCCCTTCTTTCGCTAAAATTATGAGCCTTAAAGCTTAAATAAGCAAAACAGAAACCATTGGCTCAATCTGTGCAATTTAATTAATAAGAATACTGATATCGAATGTATTTGCTGTAGGGGATCGTTTGGAAAATTCATTGGGAGAAAATACTCAGGTTTCGCGTTACTACGGGGAAATATGCCTCGCTGTAGCGATGACAGCTTTATTCTTATATATACCGGCTAATATGTATCCATTTATGAAACTGGAGTTATATGGACAGGTTCATGAATCAACTATTCTTCAAGGGGCTTTGGATTTATTGAAATCAGGAGATGTTTTTGTAGCATTAGTTATTATTTTAGCGAGCCTCATAATTCCATTTTTAAAAATTGTATTGTTAATGTATCTAGGTTTTAAATTAATGCGTAAGTCTGCACTAGAGGGTACAGACGTAAAAATTTTTCACGCTGTAGAGTTGTTAGGTAGATGGTCTATGTTAGATGTATTTTTAGTCGCTATTTTAGTTTCAATGGTTAAGCTTGGCAATATGGCCCATGTCAGTTTTGGATTGGGTTGTTTTTTCTTTTTACTTGTTGTGATTTTTAGTTTGTTGGCTTCTGAGGCACTAACTAAAAGTTTAGAAGAATAATTTAATATAAATTAACAATAATGGGATAAAAACTTATGAAATATGAATCACAGATGAAGAGATCAAAATTAGCATGGGTTGTTTGGTTATTTCCTATTGTAGCGCTTTTAATTATTACATCGATGTACATACATGAGCGTAATGAAGAGGGAACATATATTACAATTAATTTTAAATCTGCGGATGGTTTGATCGAAGGAAGAACTCCTGTTAAATATAGAGGAGTAACAATAGGCACAATTCAAAGTATTAAAATTACTGAAGATGATACATCTGTAGATGCTTTAGTGGAAATTAAAAAAGAGTATCATAAGTACGTTGTTAAAAATTCTAGATTTTGGCTGGTAGAGCCACAAATAAGCTTAAGTGGTATTTCAGGATTATCTACTCTGAAGGATGGAGTTTATATAGCTGTTGAGCCTGGTCCTTTAAATGGTGATTATCAAGATAATTTTAAAATATCTACAGCGCCTTCTGCAAAGTTTGAAAAACCTAATTTGGTCAGTTACTTTTTAAAAACGAATCATTTAAAATCCATTACAATAAATGATCAAATAAACTATAGGGGAGTTCCTATAGGACAAGTCGTAGGGGTATCGTTAGGTAAACATGGCGCATACGCTTCTGTTCAA
>JBKBTW010000197.1:0-4469 GCA_046291245.1 Pseudobdellovibrio sp.
CCGTCGAGCATATGTCAGTAAACCAGAGGTAATATAAGATACTCTTTCTGTGAGCTCTATAATTTTATTTAATTTTTTGACTAGAGACTCGTTTTTAATATTTTCTTTGTCTATAGTTTTTAACGCAAGTTCACTGTAGTTACGAATAACAGCTATAGGATTGTTGATTTCATGAGAAATTCCAGCAGCCATACTTCCTAGAGATACGAGCTTTTCATTTTGAATAATTTTTTTGTATAAAACCTCATTTTCAGTAATAGTCTTTTTATATTCAGTGATATCGTTGCTAAATACAAAAAAACCTTCTATCGATCCTTGCACTTTGTACGGCACATAGTTGATACGAACAACTTTTGTATTTCCATAAATGTCATGAATTGTTCTTTCAACAGTCTGCTCTATTCCGGTTAAGACACTTCGATATGTTTCTAAGTTTTTAATCAGAAGTTCTTCACCAATGACTTTGCTGAGATGTAAGCCTGGAATTGAGTTTTCAGCAAAACCGTAAAATGTATGGTAATGTTTGTTGGCGAATATATTTATAAAATCTTTGCTCCAAAGGCCTATGAGTTCGGGAATGCTATCTACAAGTGAGTCTATCTTCTTTTTTTCAAAAATAAGCTCGGATCGGATTTTATAATTATGTGCTTGAGAGTAGCTGAAAAAAAGCCCTGATATTGTATATACCAAAAAAATAAAACCATTTACATAATACGTATTTGAAGTGTAGTAAAAATCATTTTTGTGAATGAGTAGTCCTAAAACAGCAGATGTTAAAGTAATAAAGCATCCAATAGTAAAACTGTTGGTGAGTAAAACCACTATAAGTAAGAACGGATAAAAAAATATATAAAGTGCATTCTCATGATAGAAGTATTGTTGAAATATCAATTGAGCTGTGGAAGATACAAGTATAATGGCCGTAGCTAGTATCAGTTGTAAGTACCTTATTGGATATTTGTTTTTTTCCATAAAAAACTCTAGCTTTACCAATAACTAGTTTTTACAGTTAAATGTTCTGTAACAAAAACCTGACAACTTAAGCGTTTAGTTAATGGCATTTTATTGCGTGAAAGAGTTAACTTTTCCAAATCATTAAGTTCGCCTTGGGGAGCTATATCAACAACACATTTAGAGCAAATTCCTTCACCTAAACATGATGAGGCAACTGGAAGCTGCGCTTTAATAAGGACATCCATAAGATTCTCTCCAGTCAAAGCGTTAATTTCAAGATTCTTTTGAGGAATGTGAATAGTTGGCATATACTACTATCATTATGAATCATGAAGAAATTCACAAGAAGTTTATTTTATTGGGGGCTAGTCGTGGTTTAGGATGGGCGACCTACAAAAAACTTTATGCCTCTTATCCAAACGCGACTTTTTTATTGGTGTCGCGTCGTATATTAGAAAAAGAAGTAAATTTCTTAGGTCAGACGCAAGCTTTTTCGTTTGATTTTTCCAAAGACGGAGAGACTTATTGGAACAATTTTTTTGAAAAGATAAAAATTTTTTCACCTACAGATATTATATATTTCGCGGGTGGGGGGCCGTACGGAAAATTTGAAGATAAAAAATGGAGTGATCATGAATGGGCTTTTAAAGTAAGTTTTTTAGCTCCAGCTAAAGTCTTACATCATTGTTTAAGTCAGTTGTCTGATTTTACTAATTTAGAAATTTTCACGTGTATAGGTTCTGCTATAGCTGAATCCAACCCAGATAAAGAAGCAAGTAGTTATTGTGCTGCAAAACATGCCTTAAAAGGGCTTGTAGAGAGTGTGCAATTAGAATCTAAGCGTAGATTTAAAATAAAATTATTTTCTCCGGGATATATTGAAACTGATTTGCTGCCACCAAACAGCTGGCCACGAGAGCAAGGTTTAGCTAAGTCTGCTGAAAATGTAGCGGAGGACTTACTCAGAAGTCATTTATCATAGGATTAAGATATTTTTTCAGGATTTGAATTCTAGCTTAATGCATTTGGAATTAGCAGCATCAATCAATAGCTATTTCAAATTGAACGATAGGCGTTATATTTTTAGACTATTAAAGTAGGTAAATACTCTTTACAATATTTTTATTTTTAATTGGATAAAATAACGGAGGTTAATATGTCTGAAGCTACGAATATAGAGAATGTGATTATTATTGGGTCAGGCCCAGCAGGTTTGACATCCGCAATTTATACAGCACGTGCAAATTTAAATCCTCTTATGATTGAAGGCGAAGAAGCTGGAGGTCAATTGATGATTACAACAGAAGTGGAAAACTTTCCAGGATTTGAACATGGAATTACAGGTCCTGATTTAATCGCCGTTATACGTAAACAGGCTGAAAGATTTGGAACAAGATTTTTAACTCGTAATGTAACAAAAGTTGATACTACGACGAAGCCTTATAAAGTTTATGTTGGCGATAAAGTTTATTTGACGAAATCTATTATTATTTCAACGGGTGCGAGTGCAAAGTTGTTAGGACTACCGAGTGAAAAGCAGTATATGAGTAGAGGTGTTTCCGCGTGCGCTACGTGCGACGGTGCTTTTTTTAGAGATGTAGAAGTAGCCGTTGTTGGTGGTGGTGATACAGCTATGGAAGAAGCAAATTTTTTAACTCGTTTTGCAAGCAAAGTGTATGTTATCCACAGAAGTGAAAATTTTCGAGCTTCAAAAATCATGTTAGAAAGAGCTCAGAAAAATCCTAAAATTTCATTCATCATGAACTCCGCTGTAGAAGAGGTTTTAGGAGATGGGAAATCAGTTAATGCCATCAAATTAAAATCCACTAAGACAGGTGAGATTATTACTAAAAATATTCAAGGTTTGTTTATCGCAATTGGGCATCAGCCAAATACTAAATTATTCAGTGATTTTATAACTCTAAATGAAGTTGGATATATTCAAACGAAACCAGGTACTTCGTACACGAATGTAGATGGAGTATTTGCAGCAGGTGATGTGCAAGACCCTATCTACAGACAAGCTATTACGGCTGCTGGGTCAGGTTGTATGGCAGCTATAGACTGTGAGAGATGGTTAGAAGCTCAGGAACACTAATAAAATGAAAAAAATAAGTACATCTGAGTTGATAAAAAAAATCGAAAAACTTACAAAACAACGGATAGCCGGGCAGGAAGTTGTAGAGTTAAATCAGTTTCGTGAAGCCCAACAAAAAATTCATCCAACTACGATTTTGGTGATAGAGGATGAAGAAACTCAAAGAAACTCTTTAAAAAGAATTCTTGAGTCAGATGGTTACCAGGTGAAACTCGCTGCGGATGCAGCACAGTTGACATCAGTTTTAGATGAGGAGATAGAGATTCATTTCATTATTATGGATGTCGGTCTTCCGTGGGTGAATGGTTTTGAGTTAGCTCAAATGTTGAAAGAACATATTCAGCTTAAACACATTCCTTTGATATTTTTATCGGCCTCTGCAGAGGTCGAGGATTTGCAAAAAGGCCGTGATGTTGGTGCTGAAGATTACATTAAAAAACCATTTGATATTGAAAAACTGAAAAGCAGAATCAAAGAAATTTTGGTTAATAAAAAAGATTAATTATCCGGTTTTCAGTTGGTGTTGTTCTGCTAAATAAGTATTGAGTAAATCCGTTAAACGTTCGATTTGGTTAGGGTTGAGGTTAACAAAGTGAATGCGTCGAGTAAGACCATCACCCACAGTTTCTGCTCTAACCTGTACTCTTGAGTTTAAATGTTTTGACGAGTGCCTATTGACAACTATCAGGTCAAACTGGCTTCCATAGAAATCAGATGGAACATTATCTTCGAGTAAGGTTCCTGATAATGAGATATTGCGAGAAAAGCTTCTAAAGGTTTTATTTCTTTGATTAATTAATAAGATTTCAATTTTTAGCTCATGGCGTTCTGCGCGATTTTGATAGTTTTTTTGTAGCTTATCAAAATCCACAGTTTTTGGAGGTGCTGTGGTCTCTAATTTTGTTATCTCCTCTATGCTATAGTCATGTGAGCTTTGTACTGTACTCGTATTCGTAAATGTATTCTCATGAGGGGATTTAACGCGAGTTAAAGACTTTTGTCCTAAGGTATCATTTTTCTCAGGACTGTTTTTTTTCTCTGAAGTAATATTTTCATTGAGAGAGACTTTTATCGTGGCATCGTTATGATGAGATTGGCCTTTCACAAATTGCACTGTTTTTGTAAGCTTTTGAGATTTGTTGAATATCTTTTGACTATTGTCGTTAGCATTTAAATATTCATTTAAATTTTGCCAATTGCTCCAACCTTCAGTCCAAAAATAAAAACGTGTGAAATCAGACTCACTCATTTTGTAAATAGCATCTTGCAACTTCTCTTGGCTGAGAGGTTGCGATTGAATATGCGTAATGCTGTCTAATATAATCCAAATCTTGCCAGACATATTAGATTTATCGGTAAACGCATTATGAGCTAAAGGCCAGTCTGTAAAAACATTATACTTTTTATTAAAATAATT
>JBKBTW010000198.1:0-4462 GCA_046291245.1 Pseudobdellovibrio sp.
GTTAAGAAAAATCCTAAAATTACCAGAAATGCATATCAACGTATGTATGACATGATTATCGAAGCTGGTACCGAAGAGTATATCGATTTTAAAAAACATGTTATACGGTATAAGTTTTTTGATGATAAACCAAATAATGGGAAAGATGCTGTATTTGGTTTAGATGTACAGCTTATGAAGCTCGTTAACGTGTTAAAAGCAGCTTCTTTAGGGTATGGTACGGAAAAGCGTGTTATTCTTTTACATGGACCAGTGGGTTCAGCTAAATCCACAATCAGTCGTGTTTTGAAAAAAGGCTTAGAGGCGTATTCACACACGGATCAAGGAGCATTGTACACATTTGAGTGGGTGGATGAGCATGGAAAACTTGGAGATCTTTTTGGTAAGGATGTGAGAGTTTTCCATACTCCGATGAATGAAGAACCTTTGTGGCTTATTCCAGAAGATATGCGTCAGGCGATGGCTGATGAAATCAATAGGGGCCAAGATGGTGAATTCAGAGTTAAAATAAGTGGAGAGTTGTGTCCGCCATCAAGATTTATTTTTAAAAAATTAATGGAAAAATATAACGGCGACTTGATGCAAGTTTTATCACACATTCGCGTTAAAAGAATGTTCATCAACGAAGCTGATCGCGTGGGTATTGGGACTTTCCAACCTAAAGATGAAAAAAATCAGGATTCTACGGAGTTAACAGGTGATATCAATTATAGGAAAATTGCTGAATACGGATCAGATTCAGATCCGCGAGCTTTTAACTTTGATGGTGAGTTCAACGTAGCGAATCGCGGAATGATTGAATTTGTCGAGGTTTTAAAGTTGGATGTGGCCTTTTTGTATGATCTTTTGGGAGCCTCACAAGAACATCGTATTAAACCAAAAAAATTCGCCCAAACTCATATCGATGAGGTGATTATAGGTCATACGAATGAGCCTGAGTATCGACGTCTACAAGATAATGAGTTTATGGAAGCGTTGCGAGATAGAACTGTAAAAATCGATATTCCGTATATTACAAAATTGAAGCAAGAAATTAACATTTATAAAAAGGATTTTAATTCACAAAAACTAAGAGGCATTTCGATTGCCCCACACACGATTGAAATGGCGGCGATGTGGGCTATTTTAACGAGACTAGAAAAACCTAAAAAGGCTAACCTTACACGTTTGCAAAAATTAAAACTTTATAACGGTAAGACATTGGCGAATTACACAGAAGATAATGTTAAAGAGTTAAGAAAAGAAACAACGCGTGAAGGATTAGATGGTATTTCTCCACGTTACATCCAAGATAAATTATCAAATGCTTTGGTCATGGCTCAGCAAATGAATAAAGGATCTGTGAATCCTTTCATGGTTATGAATGAGCTTGAAAGCGGATTAAAGCACCATTCATTAATTTCGGATGAAGAGCGCAAACAAGAGTATAAAGAATTATTGAGTGTCGTAAAACAAGAGTACGAAGAAATCATTAAAGGCGAAGTTCAACGGGCCATCAGTGCGGATGAAGGCGCTTTGCAGCGTCTGTGTGCAAATTATATTGATAACGTTAAAGCATACACGCAAAAAGAAAAAGTCAGAAATCAGTTTACTGGGGCTGATGATGATCCAGATGAAAGATTAATGCGCGCTATTGAGGAAAAAATTGAAATTCCTGAATCGCGTAAAGATGATTTCCGTAGGGAGATCATGAATTACATCGGAGCTTTGTCATTGGATGGTAAGAAGTTTAACTATAAAATGAATGAGCGTCTGCATAAAGCTTTAGAATTAAAACTTTTTGAAGACCAAAAAGACAGTATTAAGCTTACATCTTTAGTGAGTTCAGTGACCGATAAAGACACTCAAGAAAAAATCGAGATAGTGAAATCAAGGTTAATCAAAGATTTTGGGTATGATGAGATTTCTGCTACAGATGTGTTGCACTATGTGGCGAGTATTTTTGCCCGTGGAGATGTGAAGAAGTAAAAGAGCGCATTTGTGCAGAGCCCAGAGTTGTAGATCATAAGGAGAAAGTCATGCCCATTCGCGAGGACCAGAGCCGATTTAAAAATATAATCAAGGGTAAGGTCCGTGACGATTTTAAAAAATATGTCACGAATGGGGAGCTTATTGGAAAACGCGAAGAAGAGTTTGTTAAAATACCACTTCCGCGTATTGATATACCTACGTTTCGTTATGGACCCAAGCAAAACCAACAAGGCGTAGGACAAGGTGATGGCGATCAACAGGGGCAGCCACAGCAAGGCCAAGGACAACAAGGTTCAGGCCAAGGTGAAGCGGGTGAAAACCCTGGCGAACATATGCTGGAAGTTGAAATGTCTCTAGAAGAACTCGCTGAAATTTTAGGAGAGAAACTTCAGCTTCCAAGAATTCAGCCCAAAGGCACAAATAATTTAGTGACAGAAAAAACTCGTTATTCTGGTATAGCGCCGGTTGGTCCTGAAGGTTTACGTAAATTCAAACAAACGTATAAAAAAGCATTGGCTCGCTATATTTCCTCAGGAACATATAATCCAGATGATCCAGTGATAGTGCCTATTCGCAGCGATTATCAATACAGAACAATTAAAAAAACGCAAAAACCTTATACGAAAGCGGTCGTCATTTACATGATGGATGTATCGGGCTCTATGGGTGAAGAGCAAAAGGAGATCGTGCGATTGGAGTCTTTTTGGATAAATACGTGGTTAAAAAAGCATTATAAAGGTTTAGATACGCGCTTCATTATCCATGATGCCGCAGCCAAAGAAGTTGATGAGAATACGTTTTTTAGAACCAGCGAGTCTGGCGGAACCTTAATAAGTTCGGCGTATAAACTTTGCCAAGAAATCATCAATAATGAATATCCAGCTGACGAGTGGAACATTTATCCGTTTCACTTCAGTGATGGAGATAATTGGAGCGGCGAAGACACACGCCTTTGTGTGCAGCTATTGAAAGAGTTTTTCTTACCAAGGGTTAATGTATTTTCTTACGGCCAAGTTGAGAGTAAATACGGCAGTGGACAGTTTTTAAAAGATTTGCAAAAAGATTTTGGTGATGATGAACGTGTCACTTTAAGTCAAATAGAATCAAGAGATAAAATCTTAGATTCGATCAAAGATTTTTTAGGCAAAGGGAGATAACTTCTAGTCATGGAGAGTGTATGGCTAATTTAACTTTAGAGCTAGAAACCGAAAGAAAAAGAATTTGCCAAGTTGCTAAAAACTGCAATTTAGATTTTTTTGAAACGATATTTGAGCTTGTGACGTACGATCAAATTAGCCAATTTGCAAGCTACGGCGGTTTTCCCGTGAGATATCCACATTGGAAGTTCGGAATGGAGTACGAGCAACTTTCCAAGTCTTATGAGTATGGTCTTTCTAAAATTTATGAAATGGTGATTAACACAGACCCCTGTTACGCTTATCTGATGGAAGGTAATTCCATGATGGATCAAAAACTCGTGATGGCCCATGTTTACGGGCATTGTGATTTCTTTAAGAACAATATTTGGTTTTCTAAAACCAATCGTAAAATGATGGATCAAATGGCTAATCATGCAACGCGCATTCGCCGTTATATTGATCGTTACGGATACGATACTGTAGAAAAATTCGTTGATACGTGTTTGAGTTTAGAAAATTTGATCGATCGGTATTCTATTTTGAATGGACCAACGCAGTTTAAGGAAAAAAAACCTGAAGCTCGCGAGTCGGATTATGTTTTTCAGGTGGAACGTTCTTATATGAAAAATTATATCAATCCGCCAGATGTTGTTGAAAAATTCAAGCAAGAGCAGTTATCAAAAATGCAGAGCAAAGCTAAGTTTCCGGCTGAGCCTGTGAGAGATATTTTAACTTTTTTAATTCACTACGCCCCTTTAGAGGAGTGGCAGCAAGATGTTTTGGCTATTATAAAAGATGAGGCTTATTATTTTGCTCCTCAAGGAATGACAAAAACAATGAACGAGGGGTGGGCATCGTACTGGCATTCGCATATTATGACTCGACACATTTTAGATGATTCTGAAATCATAGATTTTGCAGATCATCATGCTGGAACAACATTTATGAAGATGGGCGGCTATAATCCGTATAAGGTTGGTATAGAGCTTATGCGCGATATTGAAGAACGCTGGAATAAAGGTAAATTTGGCCGTGAGTGGGAGGATTGTGATGATGTGCATGAAAAAAAGCATTGGGATAAAAAATTAAATTTAGGTCGAGATAAAATTTTTGAAGTTCGTAAGTTGTACAATGATGTCACATTTATTGACGAGTTTTTAACAGAAGATTTTTGTATCAAAAATAAAATGTTTGTTTACAAAATGAATAATGAAACCGGACGCTTTGAGGTTGATACGCGCGATTTTAAAGCTATTAAAGCGCAGCTGTTATTTCAGTTAGCAAATTTTGGTCAGCCTATTATTCGCATAGAAGATGCTAATTTTGAAAACCGTGGAGAGTTATTGCTTAGG
>JBKBTW010000199.1:0-4446 GCA_046291245.1 Pseudobdellovibrio sp.
ACGGCGAACGATGAGTTGATAATCCTCATCAGTTTCAATGCCTAACTTTTCTAGACGCGCTAACAAATCAGGACGTGATTTAATATTAAAAGATCCTTCAACAGTGGCTTGAGTACACCCTGTGCGAATTGTATCGGACGAGGCTTTTTCGCCCATAAGTAAAGCTAAGCTTTTAAGAAGAACTGATTTCCCTGATCCAGTTTCACCAGAAAGGATATTAAGTCCTGATTGAAACTCAATATTAAGTGAATCTATAATTGCAAATTGAGAAACTCTAAGTTCCTGAAGCATAACGATCTCCAAATTTAAGTTTTTCTTTGAGTAAGGCAAAAAAACTATGTCCAGCTTTTCTGATCATAAGATGGTCTTTTTCGCAACGACTGATGGTCACTTCATCATCTTGCGAAAGTTCTAAAACTTTTTGTCCATCGATGATCAAGTGAGCCGTATCGGATTGCTTTTCCAATTTTAAAGTTAATTTTTTATCATCCGGAAAAATCAAAGGCCTATTTGTAAGAGAGTGCGGAGCAACTGCTGTTAATACAAGAGCGTTGACCTCTGGATGAAGCACAGGTCCCCCAGCCGCAAGATTGTAAGCCGTAGAACCTGTTGGTGTAGATATAATAACGCCATCAGCTTTAATCTCATTCACGAGGGCTTTGTTAAAATAAATAGCTGTGTTGATTAATTGCGAAAATGATCCACGTTCAATCACAACGTCATTTAGTGCATCAAAAGACAGGCGGCGGCCTGATTTTAATTTAACCGATGTATGAATGCGTGATCTAGATTGTATTACCATTTCGTTTTTTAATGTTTTATCAATAATAGCAAAAACATCTTTAGCTGAGTGAGCCGTTAAAAAGCCTAAGTAACCCATGTTAAATCCTAAAATCGGAACAGGGTTACTCTTTAATAAACGCACAGCTCGTAAATAAGTTCCATCGCCACCTAAAACAATCACTAAACTCATGTCTTTTAGCTCATCTGAGCTAATAAGTAGGTTAGCACCCTCTAATGGTTTTTGTTCAGGTCCTGTATAAACTTTAATTTTTTTCTTAGCCAGGTAAGCTACTACTTTTTTTGCCATACGAACGGCATCGGGCGAATGTATTCTGTAAACAATGGCAATTTTTTTATCAGCTTTAAGTTTTAGGTGTTTTTCTTTCATGTCTGCTTTCTTAAACGTCTTAAAATAAAAGAAGTCTTAAGTGTTTTTTAAAACTTCTTTTTGATTCTACCTACTTTTTTAGATTAAACCATCTCTTCTCAGTAAAGAGTTTGTGTCGGGTTCGCGCCCTCTGAACTCTTTAAATAACTCCATAGGATGGGTCGTTCCACCACGACTTAAAATTGAATTCTTAAATTTAGTGCCAAGCTCTTTATTAAAAAGACCTTTTTCTTTAAAAAATTCAAAAGCATCTGCATCTAAAACTTCAGCCCATTTATAAGAGTAGTAACCTGCTGCATAACCACCGCCAAAGATATGTCCAAAGCTGACAGACATATTTTGACCAGGCTCTTTTTCCAATAAACGTGTTTTAGCACCTATCTGAGTTTCAAAAGCATCCACATCTTTTAGAGTTGTTGGATCTGTTGTGTACCAGTTCATATCCAGCCAGCCAAAAGAAAGCTGTCGTAAGCTCGCCCAGCCAGCTTGAAAACGAGAAGATTTTTTTATTTTCTCAACAAGTTCTTGAGGGATAGTTTCATTTGTTTCGTAGTGTTTTGCAAAAATATCTAAACTTTCTTTTTCTTTAACCCAGTTTTCCATGATTTGAGAAGGAAGCTCGACGAAATCCCAAAATACGTTCGTCCCACCTAAAGTTTTGTACTTACACTGTGAAAGTAAACCATGTAAGGCATGGCCAAACTCATGAAACAAAGTGCTCACTTCATCATAACTTAACAATGAAGGTTTTGTCGGTGTAGGTTTTGTGAAGTTGCAAACAATACTGACATGAGGCCTTTTAATACTATTGCCCCATAATCCTTGTTCTCTGTAGTTTGTCATCCATGCGCCACCTTTTTTAGTTTCACGCGGGAAAAAATCCATATACAAAAGGCCGATATAATTATTTGTGCCTTCTTCATAGACTTCGTAAGTTTTTACATCCGGATGATAAACAGGAAGATCTGTGTTTAATTTGAAAGTCAGACTAAATAATTTTTTAGCGTGTTCAAATACACCTTCAATGACATTTTCTAATTTAAAATAAGGTCTTAGCTCTTCTTCGTTGAAAGCATATTTTTCTTCTTTTAGTTTTTCAGAGTAATAGGCAAAATCCCAAGGCTTGATTTCATCAGAGCCGTCTAACTGTTTTCTAAAAGCTTTAAGCTCATTCAAATCCCGTACAGCGGCATCATATGACGGCGTAATGAGTTTTGATAAAAAACTAAAAACAGTTTCTGGGTTTTTAGCCATGCGTTCTTCCAAAGTGTAGTCTGCATAATTTTTATAACCAAGAATTTGTGCTCTTTGGTATTTAAGATTTACGATTTTAAGAACGATGTTTTGATTGTCAAAAGCATCGTTAAAACATTTAGAAGTTGAAGCTCTCCAAATTTTTTCCCTTAAAGAGCGATTTTTTGCGTATGTTAAAAAAGGTATGAGTGAAGGGCCTTGCAAATTAAAAAGCCATTTACCTTTTTGATTTTTATCGGCCGCAGCTTGAGCAGCGGCTTCAATGGCACCCTCAGGTAAGCCTTCAAGATCTTTTTCGTTATCAATCCAAAGTTCAAAAGCATTTGTAGCTTTTAGAACATTCTCTGAAAACTGTGGGCTTAAGACTGATAACTCTTGATCTAAAACTCTTAATTTTTCTTTTTGGTCTTGGGCAAGGAGTGCCCCATTGCGTACAAAATCTTTGTAAGTTTTTTCAGTAAGTTTAAGATCTTCACCTTTAAGGCCTAGTTGTTCACGTTGGTCATATATGAATTTAATTTTTTGAAAAATATCCGAATCCAATGAAATATCAGATGAGAAGGCCGAAAGTATGGGAGATATCTTCTGCGCTAAAGCTTGATGAGCTTCATCGGCTTCAGCCGAGAATAAATTAAAATAGATATTCGATATACGATCTACTTTTTCAGAAGCTTGCTCCAAGGCCAAAACTGTATTTGCGAAATTCAAATTTTTTTCAGCTTTTATTTTTTCAATATTTTCTTTGGCTTCTTGGATTGCAACTTCTAAAGCGGGTAAGTAATGCTCCGTTTTAATAAGGGGAAAAGGGATTGCTTCATCTTTGTAAGACGATGGGTTTTTAAACATTTCTAAAAGTGGATTAGACATAAAATCTCCTTGTTCAGTCATCAAAAGAAATGGCGTTTAGACTGATATACACGTCATATTTAAATATGACTGATTTTTATGTCTGAATCGAACAAAATATGCGTGTTATAGAAGAAATCTTTATTGATATAGGAAAACTTAAAAGTAGCCAGAGGTAAGGGTTTGATTTTTATTTGGACTTTATCACCCGCACTTCAGTTGAGTAGACTTCATAGACTTAAATTAATTTATTCCGCATGGATACAGTTTTAAATGCTGCGCATATATCAATTTTAATCTGCTGCGCATATATCAATTTTAATCTGCTGCGCAGATATAAACTTTAATATGCTGCATATAATATGAACCCAATATTGCCTTTATAAATGCGGTTTAACTTGTTTCTTAAACAGCTCCTTCAACGCTGTTTATATTGATTTTAGCGATAACCATTGTAGTAAGGTTGAGCATTTGCGTTATTTGATACGCACATACCTAAGGCCGAAGCGGCTGTAGTAGGGCGACAAGTATAGCCTGCAGAACAGGAATTAGGATTATTAACCACGCATGATTGCACAATCCCATTGTAGCAGCCATTGTTTGAATACGCTGAAAGGTTACTAACTTGCGGAATATTCATCCACTGGTTATTGCTGTAGCCGAAATAAGCGTAGGCATAAAGACCGCCAGCACCATAAACGTAACTGTTTTGAACACAGCCTAAGCCGCCGTAATTATTATATGTGGGCATTGTGCCAGTAGGGCAATTACATAAGTAAGCCGCATTGTTCATGTAATAAAAAGGAGATCCAGCCGCATAACCATGGTTGTAGCCGTAATTATAACCGTTGTTATAGTTGTAAGGTCTAAATCCCGGATTTTGAGAGTAAATACCATTTTGGCAAAGCGCGGGATTGTTTACGCAATCAGTGGTTACTACGCCGGCATTAGAGGAGTCACTGCTCTTTTGGCAAGATGAAACTATAAAAACAACGATAGCTAAATACGTAAAAAATAAAACCCTCATTGTAATAAGCGCTCTTTGGCTGACCATCATACACAGACTCCTTTAAACAAATAAAGTTAAAGCAAGCCATGTGCCTAAATGAAACAAGATGAGAACTAATATGTTAGAATTAAGAAATATTTATAAATTAAGTGACATCAATTGTCGT
>JBKBTW010000200.1:0-4424 GCA_046291245.1 Pseudobdellovibrio sp.
CAGCAATAGAAAATCGTGGCAATGATCTTAAGATTTCAACCATGAAAAAGTATGTTGAGGCAATGGGTGGGAAGCTCCGTATTGATGTAGAGCTTCCAACAGGAAAACATATAGGATTCAATGTTTAATAATAAAAATGGGAGCTATATGCTCCCATTTTCAGATTCGTATAACGTGTATTATGTTAATTGTAGAAAAAGTAAAAAATTAACAATTCCATGACCTAAATCTAAATGAGAAAAAACATATAATTCCATTATTAAAATTACTGAAATCGAGAAATCTCTATGTCTATGCATGAATATGAAATACAACAGATTGAAGCCCGATATAGGAGAGAATCTGATTCTGATCAAAATTGGATATATATTGGTATTGATACTCAACGATCAGGAATGTTTAAAATTGGTTTGACTACACGTGAATTAGATACTAGACATTCTAGTAGTCAAAATCCTTTTTACACACTATTAGCTGCATTCAAAGTAAGAGTTGATATTGATGAAAAAAAAGTTAAAGAAATTGAACAGTCTTTAATACGAGAAATTGCTAGATCTTGCCAACTTATTAATCATTACAGTGGTAAAAGTTCGGAATGGTTTTATGGTAATCCTTTAGATATGAAAGATTTTGTAAATGATTTTCTCTATCAAAATTATAGTTATGAAATGAATTGCTACTACTGCAATATCAGAGAAAGAGGAATTGTTTTAGGATGGGAGAATGAGCGTTATTTATATAATAAACCTAAAAATCTTTATCAAATGACAGATACAACCACTCAACCAGAGAATCCAGATTGTTATAACTATGGTGGATGTGGTGATGAAAGTTGTACAAATTGTAGCTCTAATTGGCATCTTAAAAGTAGATAAAAAAGCCTAGATCAAAGTCTAGGCTCTAAAATTTAATTCTATTCTTTGATTATCTCTTTCTTATTACCTTAGCTTGAGGGGTAGGAGTCTGCAAAAAGGTTTGCAAATCTCGTGGAAGTGCTGCTTGTTCACCTATTTCTTTGAATTTTTCCAAAATAATTTTAGAGAAAGCACGCATAACATTTTCTTGTTTTATAAAGGCATGTGCATCAGCTTCAAGAAAGGCTAGCAGTAAAGCTGTCCCTTCTTCACTAACAGCATATAAAAACATGGCATTACATGCTCTATGATGACTACGAAAATATGGTGCAATCGAAGGTTTACAATTTCGTTGCCAAAACTGACCTATTTGTGCATATAAACTACATGTAAGGTAATGAACATGGCATAAGGCTGAGTTTCTAACGGAATCTGGTCTATAGATAGGTTTATCTCTACCAAAATCTGGTGCATAGCCAGTTAGCCAATATGTCGTAAAAATATCAGCAGCTAATTTTAATTCTTCTTGATCATATTCATCATCCCAAAACAATTCATGAATGACTACACGTTTTCTTTTTATAATCAAGATGATCCCTATACTTAATATAAACTATAAGTATAGCGTAAAATTTTAAGTTCTTGATGATTGTTAATTAGTCAGTTAGTTTTTCTGCAGCACTAAGATATCTTTCTAATGATCTATTACTAATTCTTTTTAACTTTTCTCTAGAAATTTGTAATCTAGGCTCAACAATAGCTTGTGTTTCAGCTCTTTTAGGCATTCTTTTTTCTGTAGTCGTCATAGTAGAGACCTCCGTGTAGGAGAAGCTGCTAGTAGTTGCTATAGCTAAATCCATAAAGTGCTCCTATCTAAAGTTGACCTGAATGAAGAGAAAGAAATCTATTTATTTTCTAAAAGTATACTCAATGTTTAATTTTTCGATTGTTTTTTAAACAAAAAACCGCTTTTACCAAACAAACTGTTACAGTGTAACACAATGAAAAATAATGTTTTTTTAAAAAAAAAACTATTTTTTCAAAAAAAACATTGACAATGTATAGTTAAAATAATATAAGTCCTAAGGACTTATATTATTTTAACTGCAATTAAATTTTTATGAAAATTGATGATGCTTTTGACGATTGGTTATTTAAAGAATATGAGTTTATTTCAGCTTCTTGGCAGACATTATATTTAGGATTCTTAAAAATTTGGACAGAAAAATACTATAATCATCAAATTGTTACAGGTATTGCAAGCAATGCTATCCCTATCAATAAATTTAGAAAAATTTTAAATAACCTTTTAAATATAGAAGCATTAAAAGGTTTTCATAAGAATGAAAAAGATTATATTTTTTTTATTAAAAATACAAAATTAATCAATAAAAATCAAAAACCTGATTTAGATCCAGAAAGAATCCTTTCTGGTATTTTTCCATATAGCTATATCTCTCATTTCTCAGCAATGAGACTATATGGTTTAACCAATATTAAGCCTTCTGCAATTTATATTACTGTGCCTACTCGACCACAATGGAAAGAATTTCTACTAGAAGACTTGAAGAAAAATTTTTCCTTTTACAAACGAGATAATACTGTTGTCATAGATGATGATGTCTATTATGAAGCGCCCACGTTAAAACTGAATAAAGTACAAGTTAATAAAAATCAAATTTTTACTCCATATCCTTTTGATCAAATTTTTAAGGATCTCTTCCCTGATCAAAATATTATTATCATTACTAAAAAAACTTTAGATGATGCTGAATGGTGGTCAGGCTACCATGTTCAAAGTATATCCTCTCTGTATCTAGACATGATCAAATTTCCTCATTACTGTGGTGGTTTATTACATGTCACTCAAGTAATGAAAACATCTTTAACTAATGAAATTCTTAATCAAGTATTAGAAAAAATTGCAAATTTTGGAACATGTTTAGACAGAGCTAGATTTGGTTTTATCTGTGAGAAATTACTACATATAAAGCATCCTATTATTAGTGAATGGCGAAGAGAACAAGAGGAAAAAAGAGGTAGCAGTAGAAAGCTAGTGGCCTCAACTGAATTTGATCCTGTTTTTGATCCTGATTGGAATCTTTCAATTAACCACGAAGAAATTAAAAATACTTATTGTATTGGAGCGATGACTTTAAAACATAAAGATTCATAAGTGAGGTAGATTCTCTTTAACATAAAATCTCTTATGCGAAGTACAACAACGGCTAACGCCACTATACAAGGGGACACACTTTACACTTTTTTAGATTGGCTACTTTGATGCAGCTCTGAAGGCTGTACGTGCATAGTTTTAATCTTTGGCGTAGTAACACTTAGGTTTCATTCAAATAAAGATCACTGAGGATCTGAAGAGGATCTGTAGCCCAGCGGTTGCTGGCACATAAGCTGTTATGGATCAAACTTTTTTACTCTCTTACCCCATCTACGGTTATATTTGTTTCACCCTAATATTAAGAATCTAAGATGAAAAAACTCTTTATCTCTTTTGGTTTTATAATTCCTGTTGTTTCTTTTGCCCAACAACCTAAGTGGGAATTAGTAAATGCTTTTGTTCAACCTAAAGAAGAATTAGTAAAAGTTTATCTAGACAAAAATTCAATAAAAACAAGTGACAATGATATTCGTTCTTTTGATATGAAAATGATTTATCCAAACTCTAAACATAACTTCCAGGCAAATTTTACTGTTATGTGTTCGCGTGGATATTACTTGGATGATAAATATCTAGGTAGACCAGACTCACCGAAAGAATGGACTCACATATTTACAAGGAACACAGTGATGGGAGATATAAAGGTTACTCCTGGTTTAGCATTTCATGCAGTATGTGCAGATAGACTTTGGAAAAACAAAGATGTGAACACAATTGAATTTCAAAACAAAGCTGCTGGATCACTTTAAAATCTGTGGCCCGGCGGTTGCGACACATAAGCTGTCATGGATCGAACCAGGGAACAGCTGGCTAAAGCCACTATATAAGGCCCAAACCTATACACTTTCTTCTGAAACTCACGTACAGAAAGGCTTACAGGGCCATAAATGCAAGATTTTAATGTTTAAAAAATCTTGATTAATACTGACCTTATATTGGCCGTCCTCAGGATCTCAAAAGCATCTTGAATTACATTTTGGCTATGCCAGCAGCTCCGCAGGACAAGATTCCACGTTGAGCCTGAAAGGCGAATAAGTGGAAGTAATGAGGGTAAATATGCTTGCATGTTGGCCAACATTACACATCTTGCCAATATCACTGAAAGTTCAATTGCACATAAATGCATATAATTGCACATCAAAATGAATAAAAACCACTTAAAAGCTTATAGTTGCAGATAATTTCATATAAAATCTTATAAAAGCTCATAATTGCATATAGTTGCACATAATTGCATTAATTAAGGAAAGAGGAAGTTATTATGGTTACCAGGCATGGCGCTAAAAAATTCATCATCTCTGTATTACCTGAAATAGAAAAACGGCTAGAAGCTGGTTATACAATTAAGGAAATCCACGCTGATTTACCTGAGCTAGCGAACAATATTTCTTACA
>JBKBTW010000201.1:0-4411 GCA_046291245.1 Pseudobdellovibrio sp.
ATATGATTGCTCATGATATTAAAATGAGCGGTATGCAGCCTTTATTAGGTTCAGGTTTGGTGATGACTGGCGGAGCAAGTCAGTTAGATGGTCTTATTGAAATGGGAGAATTTATTTTTGATCTTCCTTTGAGAAGAGGCTATCCCGCATTAGTTGGTGGTTTAAAAGATGTAGTTAAGGGCGGAGAGTTCGCAACTTCGATAGGGTTGTTGTTCTATGCGCTTGAACTTAAAAAAGAATTTTATATGCAGACTTTTTCAGACTCAACAGCAAGCTCATTGTTTGGTGAGGCCATGTCAGATTCAATATCTGATGTAACAACAAAAATGAAAAAGTTTTTTACAGATTTATTTTAAAAGGAATTAATTTTTAATCTAGGGAGGGACCCCATGTTTGAATTAGAAGAAAACGTAAATATAGGTGCAAATATCAAAGTTGTTGGTGTAGGTGGTGGCGGTTCTAACGCTGTGTCGACAATGATTGAAGCGGGAATGAATGGGGTTGAATTTGTTGTAGCAAATACCGATATTCAAGCTCTTAACTCAAGTAAAGCTGGCTATAAAATTCAATTAGGTGCTGATTTAACTAAAGGTTTAGGCGCTGGTGCAAATCCGGATGTAGGACGTAGAAGTGCTATTGAGTCTTACAATCAAATCGTTGAGCAATTAAAAGGTGCGGATATGGTCTTTGTAACTGCTGGTATGGGCGGCGGTACGGGAACTGGTGGAGCTCCAGTTGTTGCAAAAGTAGCGCGTGAGTTGGGTGCGTTAACGATTGGTGTAGTGACTAAGCCGTTTATCTTTGAAGGTAAAAAAAGATCTAAACATGCTGAAGGCGGTTTAGCTGAATTGAAGGAAAACGTAGATGCTTTGATTGTTATTCCAAATCAAAAGTTATTAAGTATTTCTGCGGATAAAACTCCGTTATTAGAGACTTTTAAGAAAGCAGATGAAGTTTTACTTCAAGCGGTAAAAGGTATTTCTGATCTTATTAATATCCGCGGATTAATTAACTTGGATTTTGCTGATATAAGAACAGTTATGGCAAGTAAAGGTTTAGCTTTAATGGGGACTGGAGCAGCTAAAGGTGAGAACAGAGCTGTTGAAGCCGCGACTCAAGCTATTTCTTCGCCGTTACTTGAAAATGTAAAAATTGATGGAGCTACAGGTATTATTATTAATGTAACAGGTGGATCTGATTTATCGCTTTATGAAGTTAATGAAGCTTCTATGTTGATTACAGAAGCTGCAAGTGAAGAAGCGGAAGTTATTTTTGGTGCCGTTATTGATCCAAATCTACAAGATGAAGTTCGTGTGACTGTTATTGCTACAGGTTTTGCTCGTGAAGAGAAAAAAGATGTTGCAACTGCACAGCAAAGTATGCAAAGTTTTTTAAATTCAGCGCCATCAATCATGTTTGATTTACCTCATCAGCCTATGAGTCTAAATGCTAATGGGAATGCAACTAATGCTCAAATGAATGCTCTTCAAGCGCAGCAAGCAGCTTTGTACGCTCAAATGATGCAACAGCAGCAGCAAATGCATCAACAAATGATGCCCCCACAAACTCCAGCTCCGGCGCCTGCGCAAACTTTACCGCCTATCGAGAATGTACAAGAGTCAGTGAAGTCATTTACGCAAACTGATGCTCAACAAGCAACGCCAGCTACAACAATTCCAGCGAATGCAGCTATGAATGAGAATTTCAATGAAGTTTCTGCTCCTGCAAGTCAGGCGTTAAATCCTAAAGTTGAATTAAATAAAGATTTATCAATGGAGGTTTCTCCAGTGGCAACATCATCACAAGCGGCACGTGAAATGTTGTTGGCCAAGGCGAAAGCTTTTAGAGATATACAGCCTACTGCAAATGAAAAAGTGAATCCAGAGCAGTTAACAATGATGGATGAAGATAAAAAAGTAGAAGACGCAAGAAAAATGGCTCGAGATATTCTTGAGGTACCAGCGTTTATTAGGAAAAAACAAGGTTTTGATCTTTCGACATAAATGCAAAGCATTTTGGTATTATGATGTGCAGAGCATTTTTTTTGATGTCACTATGCAAAGTGATTTGATAATATAAAGATGTGAAGCACTGGTTTTTATCTGATATACATTTGAAAGATATTAATGAACGCAACGGGAATATCCTGTTGCGTTTTTTATTTTATCTCAATGAAAACCCAAAAAATAACACTCTTTATTTTTTGGGAGACATCTTTGATTTTTGGTTGTCTGATGGGAAAGCTTTTCAAAATCACTATGCTTTACTTGTTGATGAAATAAAAAAATTTAAATCAGCTGGTGGGACAGTCTTCTATTTTGAAGGCAATCACGATTTCCATGTAGATCGATTTTGGACGAAGCAGCTAGATATCCCTGTATATGAAGATCAAGCATATTTTGAAATAGACGGCCTTAAGGTACGCTGTGAGCACGGGGATTATATAAATCCTGATGATAAAGCGTATATCAAATATCGAGAAACGATTCGCAAACCTTGGATTGAGTGGATAGGGCATGTTGTTCCTGGTTTTTTTTGGAAATGGTTTGGTGAAAGACAAAGTGCAAAAAGTCGCAAAAAAACAGGTCACTATGCTAAGAACAACGTAGAGGGCTTACGCACGATGATTCAGGCTTATGCTATGAGGTTGTATTCAGGTGAGGATTTTGATCTGCTGATAACGGGTCACATGCATGTTTTTGATGATTATAGTTTCAAGGGAAGACATGGTAAAACCATTAGATCTATAAATTTAGGAACTTGGTTAGACAAGCCTTATTTACTTAAAATAGAAAATGGACAGGTTGCCATTGAGAATGCTTTAGATCTTGTTGAGATGAATCTATCCAATAAAGTTTGATTGATTAGTCACAGACAGGAAGCAGAGCATATCAGCAAGAAGTGTCTGAGTATGGTTAGCTACGAACAGACACATCCTACCGATATTAAATTATTATTTTTGGCACTCTTTAATAAGTTCTTGAGCATGAGCTAAAGATGTTTTGGTGATTTTTTCTCCCGAAATCAAACGCGCAATCTCTTCTATGCGATCTTGCTTTTTTAGCTCAGTAATGATCATCACAGCTTGGTCTTTAACCGTAGATTTTTGAATAGAAAAATGAACATCTCCAAATGCAGCTACCTGAGGTAAATGTGTTACGCAAATGACTTGTTGGCCTTTTGCAATTTCTTTTAATTTACGCCCAACTTTTTCGGCTGTAGTCCCAGAAACACCTGTATCGACCTCATCAAATAAATAAGTGCGCGGTGAACTAGTTTTTCCAACAGATTTTTTTAAGGATAAAAGAATTCGAGAGAGTTCGCCACCGCTGGCAGCTTTAGATAAAGGGCGTTTAGGATCTTTAGGTGAAGTTTGCGATAAAAACTCTAGGTGTGTTGCACCTGTGGATGTCAAGTGTGGTAAGGTTTCTACATGTATATCAAATAAAACACCTTTCATATTTAAATCCAAGAGTTCTTGATTAACCTTTTCAGATAATTTTTTGGACATGCTGGCTCTTATTGAGTGAAGCTCTTGAGCTAATTTTTTCAATTCAGTTTCAAGGCTTGAGCTTTGTTTTTTTAAAGCCTCTAAGTGCTCATCGCTATTTTCAAGATTTTTGATCTCTTCCGACATTTTAGTAAAAACATCAAATAATAAAGTAAGGTCATCACCATGTTTTTTTTGTAATTTACGGATCTGACTCAAGCGAGATTCTTTTTGCTCTAGTAATTCCGGATCAGCATCAATTTTATTCACATAAGATCTAATAGAGTAAACAGCATCATCAATGAGGCTTTGAGCTTGTTCTAGGCTCTGTACTTTTTCATGGATCGAGGGGTCAATTTGGCTAATTTCAATTGCTTTTTTACTGATCGCTTTAAGGCGTGCAGAGACACTATCATTGTCTTGATAAATAACTTCATCGCACATGTCAGCAAATTGCAAAAGTTTGGATGAGTTCTTAAGTTTTTTAATTTCAGGTTCTAGGTTAAGATCAGTTTCCGGATCTAATCCTAAGTTTTCAAATTCAGCATATTGAAATTTTAAAAAGTCTAAACGTTGAGATTTGTCCTGCGATTTTTTTTCAAATTCGGCAATTAGAGTTTTGAGATCATTCCAGTTTTGATATTTAACCTCATAAGTCATTCGTTTATCCCAGAGTCCTGAAAATTGATCCAAGAGATCCAAATGATAACTTTTAGAGAGTAAATTTCTATTGTCGTGTTGACCTGTCATTTCAATAAGTGGCGCGTGCGGACCTGTTACCTCTATCAACGGAGCAACAATATCACGTAATTGGGCTAGGGGAGAAAGCACACCATTGATATACACTTTGGATTTATCACCTGCAGAGATAATACGGCGAACGATGAGTTGATAATCCTCATCAGTTTCAATGCCTAACTT
>JBKBTW010000202.1:0-1919 GCA_046291245.1 Pseudobdellovibrio sp.
AGCCGGAGAGAGGCAGTCAGGACGAGTTCCTAAAACAAAACCTTTTACAAAGTCATACGATAAAGCTGTATCAAAGTTTTCTCTAAGAGCTGAGATTTTTGTAAATGTATTGGTGTAAGCCCGAAAATAAACTAAAAATTTTTTTGAATTATATTCTTTGCCAATTTGTACTTGATACTTTTCAATTTGTTGTTTGAGCGGCATGGTGAAAGACTCTTCGCGTGCTGCAGATCCCCAGACATCACAAAAACTACACGTTTGCATACCTTTTAATCCCATACGGTTAGGGCAGTCGTCTACAACTGTTACGGGAATCTTGTAAACCTTTTCTCCAAAGATTCTTTTGTAGTGTTCTGATATGCTATGATAGGGTAATCCGCGCCAGCCTTTTTCCATTCAGGAGTGATTTATTATGAATTACAAAATTGAGCAATCAACTTTATTTAATTTATTTGATATAGAATATACGGCTGATGGTAGCCCGACTTTGCGATTAAAAAAGCCACTCAATGAAAAAATAACTCAATCCGATAAAACTTTAGATCGAGCACCGGAGTTTGTTAAAAAACCAGAATCTATGCATCACTCAGGTGGAGCTGCTACCGAAACTTCTTATATCTATACATCTCCCTTTAAAAAGATGTATGAACTCATTCGTGATAAAAAGGTGAGTTTTGACGAGCACGTCAATCTTGGTGTGGTGGGTTTGGGTTTGGCTTATATTGAGCTTTCGGTTCTGCCATATCTTATCGGTCAACAGCATTTACCAGAAGCTTTAAATTATAAAGTGTTAAGTTTTGAAAAAGAAGATGAACTCATTCTTAACTTTAAAAAATGGATTGCAAGTGAAAACAATGCTCCTCTTTATGAGGAGGTTTATACAGCTCTAAAAAAAATAGGCGGATTTGATATTGCAAAAATAGAAATTTTTAAGACTTTAATGGGGAAAAATTCTGCTATTGAGTGGGATATAAAGGGAGAACTTTCTCTGGAAACACTTCACAAATCAATTTCTCTCGAGAATCGATTTAATTTTGTGGCTTTTGATGCCTTTAGCCAATCGACAGATATTCCTCTGTGGAAAGAGGAGTTTTTAGAAGGCTTTTTTAAAATGGCTTGTGCTGAGGATTGTGTTTTTACAACGTATGCTTGTACGGGTTTACTTAAACGTAAACTTACAGAAAATAATTTTGTTGTGATTAAACGTAAAGGGTTTTCAGGCAAAAGAGATGCAACTTTGGCCTTACGCGGGCAGTTCAAGGCTCATCAGAATCTTTTCGAAAACGGTTAATGTAATCAGTCACAATCGCCATACCCTCGTCATTGAGCTCAGTGTATTTTAATCCAACATAACCATCAAGCCCTGCATAGGTGACTTCCGCTGATAGAGTGAGAGGCGTGTAAAAGTGAGGACTTGTGATTTGGCCACGAAGAGTCTCTCCGAGTTTTAAATCAAAACTGTCAGTCAGACCAAGACCACCTTCGCTAATTGTAATCACTCGAGCTTGTATTTTTTGTTCATGCTCATTTACTCCCGAAAATTGAGCAAGAATTGGGACTCTTTGAGATTTCCTGCGAGTTATCCCGAGTTTGTTGATAAGGTCGGGATAACTGAAAATATCTTTCCATTCCTGAGTGGTATTGTCTTGAATATAAACTTTTGAAATATCTTCTAAACGCGCTGTAAAAAGAGAGAGTTCTTCTTTGGTCATTTCCCCGTAATCATCGCCGTTATGATGAACTTTGTATTTCTCGGCACTATTTGAGGGAACAGAAGAAAGAGGAACATAACTTTTAGATAAACCCACATCACGATGAGAGCCGGAGGGCTCTGCTTCTGAAACAGCAGATTGTTTTTTGAGTATTTCATTTTGAAGGTATTCATTAGGTGTCCACCGGTCAGCCCGTATCCATTCTGA
>JBKBTW010000202.1:1929-4400 GCA_046291245.1 Pseudobdellovibrio sp.
AGTACCCACGTGTCCAGAGATGAACATTTTTAGCATCGTCTCCCATGGTCTTTAATTGTTTTTCAATTTCATCAGATGAAAAGGGTCCTTTGATAAAATCATTATAATTCATAAACCATTTATTCATTTTTTGTCCTGATCATTCGTGAAAGAATTTAATAATATCTTGTTTTTGTTTAAGAGCGTCTTCGTATCCCATATCAATTAAACTTTTGCAGAAATCAGCATCGAATAAAAGATAACTTAAAAGCTCATTTGCATCATCTAAATCGCCAAAGGCGTTAATTGTAAGCCTGAGTATCCGAGGTATGTGATGCGCTTTTTTACGAGCGATTTCACTTATATTCTTGCTAGGCGAAATACAAATGGCTGGTATTTTCCGAAGAGTTTTAGCTTGAAAGAGAGGGTTTTCTGATTGAGCCTCTTCAAAGAGTTGATTAAGTCTTTGAATACGGTTTACATCCTGCTCTACAGAGTCCAACATAACGGCATTTAAAAGAGTGTTAATGATTCTGATCATAGAGGCATCTCCACTGGATGGATTGGAGGCTGCTGAGTTTTCAAGAGATCTTACCCCAATAACGAATAATTTTGTGGCTCCCATGCGAATAGAAGGGCTGCAAGGTGTATTGTTTCTAACACAGCCATCTCCATAAGGTTCACCTTTTATTTGCACTGGTGGGAAGAGTATCGGAATAGAAGAAGAAGCTAGAATGTGTTCTGTTTGTAAAATAGAATGCTCAGCAACCCTGCGGCTTTCTTTCCAAAGATTTGAGTTTATTTGTGCTCTTTGTGCAATTTGAATAAAACTGGTCGCTGTGTTTCTGCAATAGTTATTAGCTGTGATAATGATGGAATCAAACAAGCCACGATCAAGATTTTTTTGAATTTGAGTGAAATCGCAATTGTCTTGAATCAGTTTTTTAAGAGGCCGTGTGTCTAAAAGAGCATTGAATTTCTTAGGAGAAGAAAAAAAACCACCTAAACCAATAACTTTATTTAGTGAAAGTAAATCAGCATTAAAAACTTGTTCAGAGCTAATATTTGACCAAAGATCTAAAAGCTCTTGGATAGCCGTGTGAAAATCTCCATGAGTGCTGGAGATCTTAGCTGTATTGATAGCGCCAGCACTCACCCCAGATAAGATTTTAAAAGGAACTGCAATTTGCTCGAGTTTGAGAATTTCCGAAACACCTTTTAATACGCCAGCTTGATAAGCTCCACGAGCTCCTCCGCCAGACAAAATAAGAGCAGTACTATGATCCATTTGTATATTTTTAGTCTTCATATGATTTTTGTCAAAACCGCAAAAAATTCAAGACCAAAGGCGTATGCCTTTTAAGGCATGAGTTTAGCAGTGAGTTTTGGAGTGGTAATATAGGTATGAATATTAAAATGAGACAAATTTTAAATATATGTTTAATATACGCAACTTGCTTCATGAGTGAAGCAATCGTTTACGCACAAGACTTGTCTAAAATTCAGGGGCAGATGTGCCAAAATTTGTTTTCCTCTTCTTTAGGAAGTCAAAAAAGAGTTCAAGTTGAAAATTTAGACTCTCAAACATATTTATTTACTCTTCATGATGGACAAATAGAGATAGGCTACTTAATAGCAACGCCTTTAAACCCCAATAGAGTTGAAATCACGCAGATGGAGATAACACCCGAATATAGAAATCAAGGAGGTTCTGGTTTGCTGATTGGTCGGGTAACGGAGTATTTCGGACTTAATAGAGAATATGTTGCAGAGCTTGCATTTGATAATTTTCATATTCAACATAGAATTGCCAGTGAGATTAACATTCAACAGATGGCTATTCAAGGACGCGAGCCTATTTCAAAAATGAAACACTCTGTACTTTTTGTTTCGAAGGCTCATTTTTCGTCTCCGGAGAAGTTACGTCTAGAAGAGGCTTTAAAAAGAGCCGTCATTTACACCCCATTTTATCGTGCTTTTAAAAATGTAGGAATTCATTTAATTAACCATGTTCATATAGAGTGGAAAGCAGATTCGGCTGGAAATCTATACCCGCAAACTACAATTTATCTTAAAAAATAGGATCTACGTTTAAACTTTTTGAGTGTTAGAGTGTTATCAAAAAATGTCATGTTTCATTATGGTGCTCATATATTTGATCTGGCTTGTGATATGTGTCTCATTCGTAGAAAATAGCTGGCATCAAGGTTGTATCTCTTAAAGATGTGAGGTGTTTATGAAAAAAAATATATTCAGCAAACAAATCGTCGCTCTTTTAACATTATCAACAGTTCTATTTTTAGGATTTTCATGTACACCTAAAAAAACAGGTGTAAGAGCTGTGACAAAAACGCCAACAACTATGGGTGCAGCAACAACGAATACAGCTTCAGTGCAAGCGGCAACCAACCAGAGTTTAAATTATCTTTTAAATACAGTTAGTATTCCTCAAGCGACAGGTGCTGCAAATACATTTGCGATAAAATCTGAAG
>JBKBTW010000203.1:0-4389 GCA_046291245.1 Pseudobdellovibrio sp.
AGTTTTTGTAGTTAAAAAATCAAACCAGAAGATTCCAAGATGGACAATCTTTTGACACTTTCTTAATGTAACACTTTTTGCGGCCCCCTACTCAAAGTTAGAGAGCCCCTAAAATATGGATGTCTGTATTTAGAACCCTTTTCAAGTTAAAAATAGGACATATCTAAAATATTAGTATATCCTAAGTCTTTAATTTTAAGCTCATCACCTATTGCAATATTTGTTGGAACATAAAATATAAATTTAGAATCAGTCGCGAACTCATCAGGTATATCGATACGAATATCAGAAATTGCGACTTGGTAAAATTGTCCATCGGCTGTTGTAGACAGTATTTTTATAGGTGTGCTTGGTCTTAAAGGAATGCTTTGCTCTAAATTATTGTAATAAGTAACTTCATATTTTTGACTTTTAATGGGCTCTCTGTAGAGTTGGGTAGGTTGCAGAGTTATCTTTGTATTAAAGAAGACCTTTGACATTTTTTCATAATAATTAAGTAGAAGTAGTACGAAATCTGCTCCTGATTTATCAATGAGGCCAGACTTAGAGCGTGATTGAATGAGTTGGCGTATTTGAGGTAATTTTTTTTCTACTTTATTTAGTGAAGTTATAATTTCATTTTTTGTAAATTTTTGTCTTAAGGAATTAAGATCTTCAAAATATAGTTTTTCAAAGATACTTATATTTCTTTCAAAAAAAGCTGATTCTACAAGTTCATCTTTGCCATAATTTTTTACGATAAGAGCTTTATCTAAATCGTAGACTAGAGGGAAGTAGGTACTTTTATTATCTGATTTTAAAATAATTGTATTAAATAAAGGTCGATACTTTTCCGTTCCTATCGTTGGTTCATTACGAGTTTTTAGACCAATGTCTGCATTTCCAATTAATATATTAAAAAGATAGTAATCAGCAGCCGCTTGCATGTCTAAAGGAAAATTTTCATCTTCGAAAATTTGATGGCTTACATCTGAGTAATGATGACGCTTTAAAAATGGACCATTATTTTCAATAAGTAAAGCTTGATATTCTTTGATAACAGTTTCTTTAGAGTTATTAGATTTTTGAATATATTCAATGACAGCACGTTGAAAACGAAGCACTGGTAAGTCTAGTATTTGGGCTATTTCGTAAGCTAAGGCTTCACGATAGGGAGTAGTTGTGTCGTTATGAAAACCTGAAGTGTTTATTCTTAAACCTTTGATTCCATCAAAAGAGGTCTCTTTAATTTGTTGTTTGTTGAACTCTAATTTGAGTTTAGGAAATTTTGCCTCATCAGCTGAAGACATCCCACGAATCCTTAGATTAAGATCTAAAACCTTATGAAGATGTGGCGTACAATTTAAAGATGTAATAGTCCCACTCACACCATATTCAGAAAAGGAACGATTTTCGCCTTCCCAGTTTCCTCCGCCAGATATTTTTTTGGCTTTTGCAAAATCGGCAGTTAGCCTGAAGGGTAGTACTGTTGGATTTTGAATTGAGTTATCAAAAATAATTTGAGGAATGAAATGACTATTTTCAGTAGAACATATGGAGTTTACATCTAAAGCTAAGTTTGAAGCTTTTGCAGTGAAAGAAAAGCCAACGAATATTACAAAAAATAATCTAGATAATTTCATAATAAAATTCAATTAGCAAAAGTAGAGCCACCAAGGTGCCTTGCTTAGGGGATATTGACTTAAGAAGTGTATAGCGTGCAATCAAAGTGCCTAAAAGCGGCAGTTCAAAGAGGATATATAATGTAGAGCTTGTCAGGAAGCCAGATTGTAATTAATCTTTTCAGGCAATGTTTTTATAATTAAAATCACCTTTGAAGGAGTAAACTTATGAGATCTTTGATGAAGTATATTGTTTTCATATTTACATCTGCTACGCTTATAAATAAGGCCTTGGCTGTAGATCTTAAAATAGATGCACCAGCGCCAGTTTTTAAATTAAAGAATCAAGCAGGATTGGATTTTGATTTAGGTTCGCGTAAAGGTAAATGGACAGTTTTGTATTTTTACCCAAAAGCAGGAACACCCGGTTGCACGAAACAGGCTTGTGCTTTTAGAGATAGTATCCAAAAAATTCGTGATTTAAAAGCGGATGTTTTTGGAATCAGTACTGACACTGTGGAGAATCAAGCCAAGTTTCATAAAGAGCATCGTTTGAATTTTGATTTATTAGCAGATGCAGATGCTAAGGTTACGGAATTGTATGGTGCAAAGATGCCGCTCGTAAAAGTTTCTAAGCGTTGGACATTTATTATCGACCCTAATTTGAAAATTAAAAATATCCTCAAAGACGTCGATCCTGCTATGGATTCCGAGCGCGTAGCTAAAGAAATAGCTTTGTTGCAATCTCAACCTTAGTTTTGGATGTTAAGATCCCACATTTGACACTTTTTTTCTTTGAGTAGAACTTCACACTTGTCGTTTACATAACCTTCTAACCAACATTGGCTTAAAAGGTTATGGCGAGTTACAGTTTGGGTGATTGTGTAAACGGATTCTTTATCGTAAGCCACCACATAGTTTTTAGAGTCATTGCAAAAAACGGTGGAGGATTTTTTTGTTAAAAGAGCAGGTAGGGTTTCACATTGTAATTGGGCTTTAGCTTGAAACTCTTTGATAAAGGATGGTTCAATTTGCTTCCACTCACAAGCATAGGTCGCAATTTTTAAAAGTAAAATAATTAGAACAATGAGAATAGCTCGTTGCATAAACAACCCTAATATGAAGGCTTAAATGGTTAACGATCATTTTTTGGGAGAAAAAATGAGTGTTAAATTTAAGTGATAGTTTGTGGGCGGTTAATTATCTTAAGTTGTAGAGGCTGTCACAGTGTTTTTAAAATTGACAATTTTAGCTCAAGAATCGTGAATTTTTTGCAAGGGATTTAAAGAAGGCCTGAATAGAATGTTGGTCGTTAAAGAGAAAATAAAAAAGGCTGGTTTTTGCCAGCCTTTTTATAAATTTCTAAATTTAAATTAGAAACTATTTTTTTTCTTCAGTAGTAGTTGTTGTTTTAGTTTTTTCTTCTACTTTTTTAGCTACTTTTTTAGTGTGGTCAGCAGCTTTAGTTGTAGCAGAAACAGCAACTTCAGTAGTTGTAGCAGCAGCAGCTTCTACTTTTTTAGCAGTAGTGTGAGCTGGTGAGTTAGCAAAAGCAGAAACTGCGAATAATGCAACGATGATTGAAGAAGTGATTTTCATATAATCTCCTTAGTGTTTTGTTTGAGGGATGATCCCTGTTGTTGAGATCAGTATAGATCAAGTCATTTAAACCTATATTAAACGTAGATGAATCTTTTTTAATGACCAAAAATGTCTAGTTTGTTTTAAAATAGTGCAGTTATTAGAGTTAATTGGTCGTTTTATTGGCTTAAAGTCTATTTTGAATGAGTATTTGTTCTAATCTTAGGATATTTCTGGTTTAGATAAAAATGTAAATAAGTAAAAGTTTATGTGTTTTTTTACGACATCTTCTTAAGCTTTGGAGTCTTTTTAGGAAATGCTTGCCTCTAAAGAAGAAAAAGTCTATCTTGATTCTTCAAAATTAAGGCTGACAGTATGCCAAAAAGTAAATGGGTTTGTCTGTTTCGCTCTGTCGGAGGAAGGAAGTAGAATGTCTACTATGAAAACGCACTCTGGTGCTAAGAAGCGTATGCGCGTTCTTAAAAGCGGTAAAGTGAAACGCAAACAAACAAAAATGCGTCACTTAAATTCTCACATGAGTTCAAAAACTAAACGTCATTTAGGACAAGGTGCCTATGTTGATGACGCTAACATGCTTCAAGTGAAGCGCCAATTTGGCTTTTAAGGGGTAAATCATGGCACGTGTAAAATCGGGTATGACGAACCGTCGTCGTCATAAAAAAGTATTAAAAAGAGCAAAAGGTTACTATTCAGCTGGTTCTAGATCATACACTCACGCGGTAGAAAAAAATGACCGTGGTATGGCTTATGCTTACAAGCATAGAAAAATGAAAAAGAGAGCGTACAGAGCTCTTTGGACTCAAAGAATTAACGCTGCTGCGAGACTTAACGGTACAACGTACTCTCGTTTAATTGGTGGCTTAATTAAAGCTGGTATCACTTTAGATCGTAAAGTTTTATCTGAGATCGCAGTTCATGATGCTGGTGCATTCACAGCATTATGCCAACACGCTATCAAATAGTTATTAAGTTAAAATAACAAATAAAAAAGGCGAGATACTCTCTCGCCTTTTTTATTTTAAAAGCCTTAGATAATACTGATTTTAAATACACTCTGCTCTCATATCTTGATAAAGTTCTTCTTACGGAGTACGAATAGGTATGTCGAAAAAAATGAAGACTTTTGAAAAGCGTAAAGAGGATCATATACGTTGGGCTTTGGATCAAAAAACCCAAAATCTAACGG
>JBKBTW010000204.1:0-4221 GCA_046291245.1 Pseudobdellovibrio sp.
CCGTTGAGGCATCGTAGGTCATCTCTGAAATGCCGTATAATAAATGCGGATAAGTTGCCGGATAAAGACTTGCATCGTAAATCTTCTCAGATGAAGTGATTGTCCCAGCCGACTCATCGATACTGTAAGCGTAAATACTGTTTAAATCTGTGGTCACTGCATTACCCGCGTACGCCACAATTAGTTTTGCATTAGTGGCATCATAAAACGCTGTCGTCGGAAATGCTGCTGCATTTGGTGCCGCCTGAGCTGCAGCACAAGTTGTTCCGCCAGTGGCCGCAAAAATACCAATACGGTTTTGTCCGGTGGCCGCGTGCAAGAATACATACTTGCCATTTGATAAGGTTAAAACTTTTGGAATTAACGTCGTCGACGTATTACAAGGAGCCGCCGACGCATTGATAAACGGCGCACCTAAACGCACGTTACCCCTCGTGATATATTCAATCGCCGTATTTTTAGCGATCGCAAAATCGCCATTCGAAAGTTTAAGTAAATCACGCAACTGTGCATTTAAAGCTGTCGCGTTGTTGGTGAAAATCGAACGCGAACCATTGGCTTTTTTTTCGATTTTTTCAATACGGCGCATACCGGCCGTCGCATTTTCAACTAAGGCATAAATATAATTATCATCAGCGTTGATCATTCCCGCCGGTGAATCGCCGGTATTTGAAGGGGAAGCCATGTAATCAGCGATCACTGTATCTAAACCGCCGTCCGATAATCGCACACGATAAATGAGGTTTGATGCTGTCGTTGCGGTAAAAGTGGTGTTGTTGCCCGAATAACAGGCGCCAGAAGCGATATACAGATAGCGTGAATCCGAAGTTGAAGACGACTCTTCCGGTTCTTTTGCACATCCGCCAACCACGATTAATCCTAAAGCAGCTATTATTTTGAAACAGTTATTTGCTTTCATATGTTAAGTTATCGGTCTGACTAAAGAATTATCCAATAGACCTAAGGCTAAAATTCACGATTTTCGTCAAAATTTAACACCTTACGTACGTTTTCGGGACTTATAGCGTGCTTTTAATTACACCCAGCTATCCAAAGGCTAAGAAGCATAAACCGTAAAAAGCAGTTTCCGCCACCGGCTGTTCTGGCCTGGCGGGCTTGTTTGCTTAGGTGATTCTGATCTGCAACTCTTATGTTGCTCCGGTTAGGCAGTCACTATTCTGATTAGAAAAAAAATAGTCAGCAATTTTAATTTCATTCATATTTAAAGACATATATAATAGTTTTCATGACTTCTGATTCTGGCACAACGAAAAATTTAACAAAAGATCCGTTAGAGGCTGTGTCTGATCCTACCCTCAAAGCTCATCTAAAAGCCGCACAACAAACCCTTCATTTTGAACTTGTTGGCGTCACCCCTATTTCAAATCCCATAACAATCGATTTTTACAAAAATTGGATAGATGAAAATCAATATGGCGACATGAACTATCTCAAAGCTCATCTACCCTTTAAAGAAAATCCACTCACCTTGAACGAAAATTTAAACTCTGCCATCAGCATTGCTTTTAGTTACTTTCCAGCTTACAAACCCATGCACAATGATCTATTACCAAAAACGTTACCTGTAAGAACGGCCTTGTATTCTCACAATGAGGATTACCACTTTTGGCTTAAAGATAAACTTAAAGATGCCATTGAACATTTACAGAAGTCTTACCCCAATGAAGTTTTCCTGCCTTACGTTGACTCTGGCCCCATCCTTGAACGAGATTTAGCGTATAAAGCTGGGCTCGGTTGGTTTGGAAAAAACAGCTGTATGATCAATTCACAAAAAGGCAGTCTCTTTTTTCTGGGAGAAATCCTCACGTCTCTAAAAGTAGCCCAACCCCCGTCCATTCATGCAGATCTCTGTGGAAAGTGCCAAAAATGTATTGAAGCTTGCCCTACGCAAGCTATCTCAGATAATAAAACTTTAAATGCCAGCAAATGTATTTCGTATCTCACTATCGAAGCAAAAACAGTGGCTCCAATAGAGTTAAGGCCACAAATTGGCGATTGGTTTTTTGGGTGCGACATCTGCCAAACAGTTTGCCCTTGGAATCAAAAAAAACTAAAACTGATCGATGCAGATGACCCTCGCAAAAACACCACTAACAATCTAAACTTAGATAAAACTGAAACTGAAGCCCTTGAAACTTTTTTAAAAACTCTACTTGAGTCATCAAACAAAAAAATTCAAAAAATGTTTTGGGGTACACCCTTACTACGATCCGGAGGATTTGGTTTAAAGCGCAATGCTTTAATCGTTATTGCTAATAGAAATTTAACAACTTTAAAACCACAGGTTGAAAAATACAAAACAGATCCAAAACTCAGTGAACTCGCTGATTGGGTGCTTAAAGGTTTTCTTGAGTGACAAAATCTTAGCTCCATCTCAAGGGTGTCAAGATTAACTTTAAAGAAGCAACTAACTCATCCAAATATGCACTCAAAAATTAAACAATCGACTCACTTTTTATCCCAAGAGCTTTGCTCCACTCAGCATTGGGATTAATAAGTCGTCTTGTTTTTAAATCAAATAAGCCAGCTGTTACCATCAACTCAGCACAAACTTCATTTTTATCGTTGAACATTTGTTGTTTAATTTTACTTATCTTACCTTTGTACTCAGCAAGCTCCATACTGATTTTGACTTTTTCACGTTCTTTAAGCTCTTTAACAAAACGTAAATTAACCTCTAAAATAACAGGTCCCTGCTGAAGCTCGCGAATTTTACTTAATCCATAACCTGCTTGAGTGATATACTCCCATCGGGCTTGTTCAAATAACTCTAAATAACGGGCATTATTCATGTGGCCTAAAAAATCAAGATACGTTTCAGAAATTATAGTTTCGTACATAAACATACTGCACATCTCTTTTCTTAAAAAATTATAAGTTCAACGAAATTTTATTATGGCTTAAACTATTTGGCAAAAACTCATTTCATAACTATTTCCTGTAAAACATAGACATAAATTTGTTAAATTTGCTAATCAATTAAGCCATTCATTATTTTATTAATGACAACGTTTTACCGATATGTTTTTTCAGTCTACATGAAATACACGAGCTTTGGATTCATGAAAAATACCTATCTTAAAATTTCAGTTTTAATATCTTTTATGATGGCCTTAAGCTCTCCTCTACTAGCAGCCAGTGATCGTATTAATGGTTATATCATTCAAGATGGCTCAAATTATGCTATAAAAGACAACAACTATAACATGGTTTTCCACCTTAACTTCACACAAGAAATTGCACAAAAACAAATAGAACGACTAAAAACAGGAGATTTTGCTTCAGTAACTGCAAAGCTTGACCTCAACACAGCTACGGCCTCTGTTGATTCTGTGGATTATGTTGGACTATCAACATTACTCGGCACATGGAAGGGCAACGACAATCTCTGCTATGACTTTTCAGGTTTTACATCTCTTTACACCTACAGACCCAATAATTCCGGCCGCTGCTACAAACAATATCTCTACATCAGCAAAAAGCCTTCGCGTTTACGCAAATACACTTACTTTATAAATCCCGATATCGCTGTTTGGAATCTTCTTTTCTCTTCAAGTGCGGATAAATATTTTGGAGAGCTAGAAATCCTTGATGGCAACGCAGTCCGTATCCAGTTGTTCAATGATCAAACAAACGCTACCCTAAGAACTATTGTTCTTAGGAGATAATGAAGTGTTTTTACCGTTACCACCAGAAATATTTTTTACAAAAAATGATTTAGAAGATATAAGACTCGGAGATCTAACTCGCAATACGAAATTTGAAGATCTTCTCCCTCATGATGTTGTGATCCTAGGCTATCCTGATGACGAAGGCATTAAACTTAATGGAGGGCGCCCAGGCGCTTACGAAGCCCCTAAAATCATCCGTCAATTTTTATACAAAATGACCCCTTCTTATAAGAAGACAGTGTTTAATAAAAAAATTCACGATTATGGGGATCTCATTACAGCAACACACGATTTAGCTTCACGCCATGAACACGTCAGAAATCATGTCTTTAAATGTTTAAATCAAAAAGTCAAAACTATCAGTTTTGGCGGAGGACATGATTACGGCTATGCGGATGCAGCAGCTTTTTTAGATTATTATAAAGATACACACCCTTTAAAACCCATTATTATTAATTTTGATGCTCACATGGATGTTCGCCCTCCAAAAAATGGACCTAACCGCGGAACTCCATTTTATCGACTCTAC
>JBKBTW010000004.1:0-35871 GCA_046291245.1 Pseudobdellovibrio sp.
TGCTGATGCAAATAACTTAATGTATCTTGATTCATCTGGAACTATTTATAAATTAGCTTCCACATCAACACCACAAATCATCACAAATAAAGATATAGATTTAGGAACTGCTTCAAATAGAAATAGATTAACTATTTCTAAAGATACAAAATCAAATCTAGATTCTCTTACAAGAAAAGAAGCAACATTAGTCTACGCCACAGATCAGAAAAAAGCATTTATTGATGACGGCAGTAATTTAGTGGCTATTGGGTCTGGTAGTGGTTCAATTAATTTAGTTCCAAACCCTGATGGTTCATTAGGGACCACAGGTTGGGTTACTGGTGTTTATTCCAGTGGAGATGTTAAGCCAATAGGTACTTTTAATGCTTCAGGCTCTGACCCTTCTATTTCAGTCACAACAACTAATCCCTTAGGTAATGGCACTACGAGTTTTATTATATCTAAAACAGCCGTGGATAGGCAAAAAAGAGCCATTGAAATTTCTTTTCCTATTCCGCTGGATTACAAAGCGAAAGTTCTTTCAATTCAAATTTCTAATATAGTTATGAGTGGAACTTTCAACGCTGGAAGCGCGTCAACAACTTCAGATCTTATTTGGTACTGTTCTTTTAGTAACGATAATGGTTCAAATTATACCTTATCGGAACCAAGTAATTATAGATTATTTTCTAATAGTTCAACTATATCTGAAGACTTTAGTGCTACAATTCAAACGCCTTCAGATGTCACACACATGAAGCTTATAGCTTATGTAGCGTCTACTAATAGTAATGCCTGGCAAGTCAAAACCATTGTTAAAGTAAGTCCATGTGAATACATATATGGTTCTCCAATAACAGATTGGCAATCATATACTCCTACAATAACAGGCTTCGGAACTCCTACAGGATTATCAGCATTTTGGAGAAGAGTTGGTTCAAATTTAGAAATTAGATCTACATTCACAACAGGCACGGTTTCGGGCGTAACTGCATCTATTTCTTTACCTTCAGGATATAATCTTATTAAATCTCAAACCACTTCTATACTAGTAGGAGATTGCTTACGCAGCGCTGGAGGTGGAAGTTACGCTAAAGCGGTTAATGTGTTCGGGAATAACACCAGCACTACGTTACTATTCTTCTCTGCGAAAGGTGACTCGCAAACACAAGATCCTTGGGTTTCACAGTTAGGTACTGCTATTGCAGGTAGCGCTGAAAGATTAAGCGTTACAGCCTCTGTACCAATAGAAGGTTGGTCCAGCTCAGTGCAGATGAGTGATAGTTTCAATGGAAGACAACTAATATCTTCATATTACGGACCTTTAAATACAGCTTTTGCAGATAATACGTGGGTTACTGTACGTTATGGTTCAAAGTTTTTAGACACAGCAGCAGTTCATGACTCAGTAACTGGAGTTACAACAGTCCTTCAAGCAGGAAATTACACCCTAGATGTATCTACTGCATTCGTAATAGCAGGATATGTAGGTGGGTGTATTTTCAATTCCAGAGTTGGGGTTACAAGTAATGGTTCCACAACAAACTATGTAATAGATAGAAAAGGATTCCTAAACTCTACATCTCCAAACATTACTCAAGGTGCAATCACACTTCCTCTAAAAGCAGGTGACACTTTTGTCATTCAAGCTATGAAAACTAACTTCGGGGGAAATTCCGGTTTTGATGCAGATGGAACTCAGAGTAGATTTTCATTAAGATTGGCAAGTGGTAATCAAACAATTTCTGCTAACGAATTAATTGCTGCATCTTACTGGTGTAGTGCCAATACGGCCTCATCCACAACTCAACCGATAAATTTCGATTCAAAAGAATTTGATACTCATGGAATTGTAACGGTTGGGAGTGGTTGGAAAGTTACAGCTCCAGTAGCTGGAATTTATGAAGTCAGCCTACAGGCAGTGAACATCTCGAATGTTTCTACATTTTTTAGAATTTATAAAAATGGAGTTTTATATAAATCAGCAGCTAACCATACAGCTACAGCTAGTGAGCAGGCATCATCAACAGTTCCCGTTTATCTATTAGCTGGAGAATATATAGATATAAGGCCGGGAGCCAGTGTAACTGTTAGTGGAGGTCTTTTGTCAGTAGATTACACATCTAAAATTTATATTAAAAAGGTAAACTAATATGTACAGATTAAATATAAATTCACAAAAACACGGTATTGTTTATTTGGACTTCAACACTCAAACAGAAGTAGATAATTACTTAGCTAATATAGGTACTCATTGGGGTGAATTAGAAAGAACTGAAGTAATCCCAGCTACAGAAGAGCAGGCAGAGCAAACTATTATTCATCCAGCAACAGCAACATACTCAGTCGAAGACATTACTGCTAAATCTAAAATAGAAAAAAGTACTTCTAAAAACATGGCTAGAATAATATTTGGTCAAAGAATAATGGCTGAACTTGCTGCTATTAACCAACAGTCGTTAGAAAATGGTCAAACTTCGGTATCAAATATTTTAAGTGTGGAAGAAAAATTAGTAAAAGTTCAACGACTACTTCTAAATGGTTCACTTGGGTTAGCTTTGAATGAACTTATAAATACTGAAATCGAAGAGCTTTCAGAAAGTATTAAAAATTATTTTGTAAGTAAAATCCAAACTTACTTAAATAGTGAGGCTTAAATGGAAATAAAAGGAACAGCAGTGACACTAAAAATATCAGAATTAATTGCTGCTGTTTTTACACTGTTATCACTAACGGCTACTATTATTTTATGGTCAGAAAACAGATATCAATCTAAGCAAGATGCACAAAAGTACGAAGCTTACAATGATGGTCGTGTTTCTAAAGTCGAAGCAGAAGTTACAGATATAAAAAGAAACACAAACCAAATAGCTGTAGATGTTAGTTACATTAGAGGAAAATTAGAACCTAAGTAAAGGTAATAATACTATCAACAAAAAAGGAGATACACATGAAAAAACCAGAAATAAAATTCCAAGATGGAAAACTATTTGTACAAGCTGCTATCCAAGGTGACTTTGATAATGATCAAAAACCTTCAGTTGTATTAAAAACAGAATTAGAAATTGATGCTTATGAAGCTGTTACAGAAATAGCAAAAAAAGATATAGCAATTCTAGAAATGATCATCAAACAAATTAAAGCAGGTTAATTTATGAGTGATAGCCAGTCTAAATCAAAATGGTATACGCCAATATTAGATTGGCTAAAGCTTGATTCTGGAATGTTATTTATAGATTTTCTAATGCTAAATGGTGGTAAATACATTTTAAAAACGTTTGTTGGCATGAGAGCTAAAATATTTATCTTTATTTGGAAATGGGTGGCTTTACCATTTCTTAGACGCACAAAAATCTACTTAAAAAATCAAAAAGAAGCACAAAAGGAATTGGAAGAGTATGAAAGAATCATCAATGACCCAAACACTACAGATGAAGAACGTGCTAAAGCTGATGAAGATTTCCTTGGTGATGGTAAGCTTCCATAGTTGCGCTGATAAGCCTGTAATACTGCATTCTTATAACGTCAAAGATCAATATTTTAATCGTTTCCAAGCAGTATTAGATGAGAATAAATGTCAAATTTTAACTAAGAAGATTAATCCCATTCACGCCGATGACCCAAGTTTAGACGGTTATGTCATGATATCTCGTAAAGATTATGCGCGACTACATGCTGAGTTTAAAAATAAATGCGAAGGTAGCAAATGATTATGATAGTATCAAAAAAGTCTAAGCATCTCAAACTGAAGATGTGTTTAATGGCAAGTCTTCTTTACGTTGCAACATTTATGTTTGTGCTGTTGTGATGGATTATTTAGTGAAAATTAATAACAATTGAATTGAGGTTTAATAATGGGAACAATTACAACATATGGTTATAAAAGACCTGCTAATGGTGATTCGGGCACATGGTGGTCTGATTTACAATACAATATTGATCGAACAGATTCACATAAACATGATGGTATCGATTCTCCGAAAATAAACGCAACAGAACTACTTAAACACATTCAAACTATAAATGCTGATTGGATATTAATTTCAAACGGAAATTATTATCAAAACGTCGCTTTACCTTCTAATTTCTTATTTTCCACAGGATTTGTAGTCAAATTTTATATAAATAGTGGGCCTGAAGAAGGTGCTGAAGTCATATTAACTTTGGAGAAAGTTACAGATAACTCTTTCAAATTATATACTAATGATAACACTCTAACTTTAAAGGCAGTATATGCTTAGCGCACAAGGGCTATCTCCAACACCTCTAGAGATCAATGATTTTAGTGGTGGAATGACTGATAACCCTATCGGTGCATCCATCAATAAATTCTTTCTGGCAGATAATTTCTACCTTTCAAAGGTAGGAAATAAAGCTAAACTACTCACAAGACCTGCCGCTAAAGTATTTACAAATGAAAGAATTGTAACAAATTCTAAAATCAATAGTATTTTCGATATCGAAGAAAAACTTTTTCAAATATCTGATAGAAGAATCTTTCAAAGTTCGCCTACCAATTTTGATGAGATTTTGGGTGTAGGTGGAAATGTCCCTTTTAACTTAGGCAACGCTGATTCAAGATATTCCCACAGCACTTGGCAAAAGCACACAATTATTACTAACGATTACTTCTCAAATGTTTGTAAACTTTTTAAAGACAATTCAAATTGGACGGTTCACAATCTAGGTCTACCTAAGATAACTGGTAATGTAACTTTAACTCCGGTATCATCGGGTAGTACATATATTTACAATTATGCATATCATTATTTTTATGAATATGTTAATCAAGGTGTGACGTTCGCAGAACAAGGACCTATTCACTTCCAAAAGGTTACAACTAATGCAGTAATTGATGGGACTAATACAGTAACGCACACTCCTCCTCCAGCCTGGACGTTAAGCAATGGAAGCACACACAATTACGACTTAGCTAATTTAAAAATTAAAATATATAGAACAACTTCAAATGGAACAACCTATTATTATAATGCTACCACTAATCACAACTTCACAACTTATGTAGATAATATTCAAGATGTAGATATATCTAAGGCTGGAAGTAACGTGCTTTACACTAATGGTGCTGATGACATCCCCCAACACTCACCGCCTCCCCCAGCGAAATATTCACATGTTGTAAATGACATCTTATGTTTAGGTTACGTTGAAGAAAATGGGCAGCGAATTCCAAATAAAGCAAGATTCAGCAATAGATATTCACTTTGGTCTTGCCCTGAAGAATTCTATGAAGAGTTTGATGAAGAAATAGTGGGTATAAGCTCAGTTAATATCTACCCCATTTATTTGTGTAAAAATAAAATATATAGAGTTGAAGGTTATTACTTACCAGATGGCTCAGGTGCAATTTCACGAAAACTTATATCGTCTACAGCAGGATGCATGAGTCACAAATCCATTGTTCAAACTGATGAAGGAATTTTTTGGTGTGGTAATGACGGTTTTTATTTTACAGATGGATATAATGTAACTCGAATTAGTGATGACCTCTCAACAACATATTTAAAGTACATAAATACATCTGAGAAAAGAGAGAGAATAGTTGGCTCATACTTTCCCAAATTAAAATTAGTTAAATGGGTTATGAGAGAACTTGATTCAAGAGTGGATAATGATAAAGTCTTTTGTCTTCATTTACAGGCTGGCATCAGCACCAATATGCCATTTACAACATGGTCAGGTGGTAATGATCGTGAAAACTTTCTTCCAACTTATCTTCACCATGTTGCAGGTGTAATGTATTTCTCAGATAATCGTGGATATTTCATGTTTTTTGATGAAAAGTCTCTTAGTGATCATCGTATTGATATAGACACTCCAATAAATAACTGGATTAACAAAACTATCATATATGATTATATAAGCCCTTCTTTTGATTTTGGTTCAGACTCCATCAAAAAATGGATAACGAAATTTTTCTTAAGTGCTGAAAACACTTCTTCTTTGTCATTACAAGCTTATTCAAATAATGATAATAGTGGAAGCTACAAAATGCTTAAGGAGATTGCCACTAAAGGAAACATTTCTTATGGTCAATTCGATATTGTTTTTGGAGACCCAACTGTAAAATTTAATTACTTCCCGATCATTAATGTTAAGCGAGGATTTCCATTAAATGGTCTACGATGCTTTTACAAACAAATAAGACTTACAAATGCATTCACTGAAATTGCTTCGAGCGTTAATGTAGGTGTTGGTACATTCAATAGCACGCTTAAGACAATTACTGTGAGTGGTAGTGTTAATTTTCCTTTGGACTGTTTGGATTATTACGTTTTATCGAGTTTCGACAACTATAACAATATGTATAGAATTTTAACCGAATCCCCTACTACACTAACATTAGAAGATGCACTTAACACATTACCTAATGGAAATTACGAGTGGATTATAAAGGGCTATAGACGAAATGAAATAGTTCGAATCATAAGTTATACAATCAATTACTCACTTACACAGCAGTCGGCAGAGCCTTACAAAGGGGCGTCATGATTAACTTGAACCTCTCATATATCAAAGACAATTCTGTCAAAGAAGCGTTTGAAATGCTCTTATTACAGCTAAATTCTCTTGAATTATTAAAAGGTGATTGGGATTGCATTGAGTACGTATTTATTAACAATGGCACCACTACAACTCATCAAATTAATCATAGACTAAAATTTAAACCTATTGATATAATAATTTTATATCAAGACTCTACACTTTCAGATGTAGTATTCAATATTGACAAATTCACACCAACCACAGTGTCCGCAATTCCTACTGGATTTGGAAAAATTCGATTTTTAGTAGGCAAACAAAACAGAGGTGTTTAATGACAACTTGGGGTGAAATAAAACAAGAAATTGAACATGAGTTAGATCTTTCTGAAGAGTCATGGCTAAATGAAAATGACTTAATTAATTTTGCTAATTCAGCGATTTCTGACATTGAAAAAGAAATTCACACTATACACGATAACTATTTTGATTCTGAAGCTATTGTTGAATTAGAACATGGCGAGTCACTTTATAGTTTGCCCGAAGATATTTATGCCAACAAAATTACTGGTATATTTTATAATGATGGCATTGAAAAATATGAAGTCTTAGAGCTTAAGGATAGAAAACGAATTCTAAATATTCATGATAATGATGTTTACTCTTATCGCGTGGTCAACACTCTAGCTGATGGTAGTAAGATAAAATTATACCCCGCAAGTAGAGTAACTTCACTCACCGCTATGATTGTTTCTTATAGACGTAAAGCAAAGTTATTTAGTAGCGATGAAGACCAACTTGATATACCTGAAGCTAAGGACTTTATTAAACAGTTTATCAAAGATCAGGTTGTAAATAAAGAACGAGCTACACCGGACGCTCCAGAATCAGCACAATTGGCTCGTAAAAGAAAATTATTATTAGACAGTTTAGAAAACATGATCGATGACGACAATACAGAGATATCCGTAAATTATAGCTTTTACGAGGAGTTCGTATAATGGCAAAAAATAACCCCTTTTTAAACCAACAAGAACAAATGGCAAACATGGAGTATCAAAATAGTTTGCTTAATTATCAAATTAAACAATTTGAATTGGAAAAACAAAAAGCTCAAGCTCTTGCCGCGAAAGGTTTAAATCCTGATGGGTCTCCTATATCTCCAGAGTTTAAGTCAATGTTAAATTCCAGTGGGACATTAGATGAAAAATATAAGCTCCAAGATTGGCAAAACGTACTTCCAAATAGTGAAGCGTTAGATATATATAAAAAAACAGCTTTAAGAGACGCTAATACCAATTCACCTTGGGCTAAACTAATGCTGGAAAAGCAACAAGTTGAGCAACAAAATGCTATGGATAATGCTGGTCAAGCTGCTGCAAGCTCAATGTTAGGAGCTGTAACGAGTTTAGCACAAAGCGGTGGAGTATCTGGTGGAGCACGCGAGAGAATGATGTCCAAAGCTTCTCAAGCTGGTAATTTAGCTCAAGCTCAAGCGGCAAGAAATGGTCAATTAGATAGATTTAATATTCTTTCCCAAGATGAAACTAATAGAATGAATCAATTACAAACACTACAAGGCATGGAAAACAACCAAGCTGATGCTATGTTTAGAAACGCTCAACAAGCTCAAGAAACGAATAAATACAACACTTCAAACTTACTTCTCGAAACAGATAGACAAAGACAGTTCCAACAAGACCAATGGAAACAAAAAATGGAATCTTGGGCAGCAAATAAGTCAGCGGATGCTCAAGCTAGAGCATCAGGTGGTGGCGGTAAAAAATAATGGAATTAGTTGTATTAACAAAAGATCAATGGAAAACATTTTCAGATGATGCACACAAAGCTTGTTTTGGCTTTGATGGTTATGCGGCTTTGGAAACAGCCGATTATGCTTTAATGATCATCGATCACGACACTCCAATATGTTATACAACTATTAAAGAACTAGACTCACACACTTGTTATATGCAATGGGGTGGAGCTTTCGAAGGTTCCTTAGGAACAGTTAAAAGCTTTAGAGGCTATACATTAATGATAGATTATTTAAAACAAAGATACCCTTACATTACAACTCGCATAGAAAACCATAACATTCCTATGCTGAAATTTGCAATGAAGGTAGGTTTTAAGATCATTGGAGTAAGAAATTTTAAAGAAAGTATTTTATTAGAGCATTTGATGGAGTGTGGTTAATGAATGAATTAAGTATCTTCGACACAGATGAGCTTAGTAGCTACTCAAAAAAAGAAATCACTGAATTCATTTTCAAAGTGGAAGAGCTGTCTAAAAAGGGAGAGCCTGTAGAGCTACCTTTAAGACATCATTTTTCAAAAGATGTTTATGCTAGAGAAATGTTTATGCCCAAAGGATGTTTAATTGTTGGAAAAATTCATAAACATGAAAATCTAAACATACTAAGTGCTGGTGAAGTCACAGTAATTTCTATAGATGGTGTTAAAAGAATCAAAGCTCCTTACACTTTTGTCGGCAGTGTTGGTGCCAAAAGAATTATTTTCGCACATGATGATGTCATATGGACAACAATTCATGGAACGAATAAGACCGATCTTTCTGAAATAGAAAAAGAATTTATTACTAACGATATAAATGAAATTGGAGGTTTAAAATGGCATGGTTAACTGTAGGTATTATGGCTGGTAGCGCATTATTAAATGCACGCAATGCTGAAGCTAAGAGATCACAACAAAAACAGTATAATTTAGCCCAATCAGAGTTAACTAGATATTCCCCATGGACTGGAATGAAAGGTCAATTGGATAATTCATTCAATCCCGATAGTTTAAGTGCTGGTGTTGGTGGTGCTATTCAAGGGGCTTCTATTGCTCAAGGTGTAAATGGTTTATTTAGTTCTCCTCAAGCGACTACAGCACCTAATCAGCAGTATGCCGGAAGTTTTGGCGATCAAACTTGGCAACAGCAATCACAATCACCTTGGTCTAAACCGAATATTTTTAATCAATCTAAAAAAATGATGGGATAATTATGAATGCTAAAAACAATTTATTAGCGTTTCTTACGCCTAATTATTTGCATAATGAATTGACGCCTTCACCTATGATGTTGAATGCACCCCAGACAAACGTACAACCTGAAATTGCGATTGATAGAACCCAAAAGTTTGCACCAACACGTACTACTACCAAAATAGTAACAAGATCAGGTTATCAACCAAGCTATGAAAAGCAATTAGATGATGCCTTCTATCAACAAATGCAATCTCGTAGTAACGATGTTGATAATATGAGAAAAGAAGCTGATTCTTTGAAAAATACTCCCATTTCATTTGAGGATGTTAATTTAAGGCCAGCATTAGCTTACGCTGATAGTTTAATGGGTACTAACACTGCAAACTACTATCAACCGCCTACTAACGCACAGGATAGAAAAAAACAAATTCAAAACCTACAAGATCAGATAATGAAAAATCAAAATGCAATAGGAGATGATCAATTAAATTATTTGAAGATGAAAGCTCAAGAAGAAAGTATCAAAAAAAGAGAGGCTTCGGCAGCTAATCAATTAAGTAAACAATTACTAAATAGAGAGTTTGAATTACGTGGTGAGTGGTCGAAAGACCCTATCACTAAAAACTCAAAATCTATTGCTGAAGGTTGGCAAAAAATCAATGAATCAGTTTCTAAAGATTCCCGTGCAAGCGATTTATCACTTATCTATGGCATAATGAAACTGCAAGACCCGACATCAACAGTGCGAGAGTCAGAAGCCGATATGGCGCAGAATATTGGTGGTATGCCTGAGAAAGCTAGAGCTATGTTTCAATCACTCATGGGTCAAGGAAAACTTACTCCAGAACAAAGACAGGCAATTGTTGGCGAAGCTACCAATTTATATAATGCTCAAATCTCAAGACAAGACCTTCTAGATAATGAGTATCAACGTTTAGCAAGCACTTATGGGTTAAACCCTAAAAACGTTGTTCTTGGTGGAGTTTTGCGTAACCCAAACCAAACATCAAAGATCAAAGTATCTAACGGCAGCGAAACTTTAACAATCGATGCAAGCGATTTACAAGCGGCCATTAAAGATGGCTATTCACAGGTGAAATAATGAGTGATTGGAAATCTAGAGCAACAAAAGTTGAAAATAATTGGAAATCTAGAGCGCAAGCTTCGGATAATAACTCTGTTGTTGAAGAAATGCCGGATTGGTTACCCTATAGTGATCGAGCAATTGCAAAGAACTTTGCAAATAGTGATCAAGCACAAATTGATTATCTAAAAAAGCAGCATCCTGATGCAGAAGTCAAAATCGAAAATAAAAATATTTACCTTCGTAAAAAAAATGAACCTTGGAAAGCTCTAGACCCAGATACTGGGTTTTTTAGTAAAGACTTTTTAAAAGACGCTGGAGATATAGCCTACGATACCGTAGGAGGCGCTGTTCAATCTACCGCGACAGCCCTTGGCGGAGCCTTGGGAGGAATAGCAACGTTGCCTAGTGGAGGTTGGGGAGCATTACCAGCAGCAATGGCTACTAGCGGCTCAACAGGGGGCTTAATTGAGGCAATACGACAGTATTCAGGGCAACAATTAGGAATACCTCAAGAAGTAGACGGCAAACAAGTTGCCTTAAATACGGCAATTGGGACCGTTGCACCAGCACTATTCGGGGCCGGTAACATCACGAAAACACCGATAGCAAAAAATTTAACGTCAAAAGAATTAAGCACTCTCATGTCTCAACAAAGAGGTGTTTTTGGTCGAATAGCTGATGGCGTTGCTCCTACCCTATCTAGCGTACCTAGAGATGCAATAAATGCTTATAGTAAATTAGGTCAAGAAAGCATTGATGACGTTACGTCGTCTGGTGGTTTGATAAGCTATTTAGATAAACAGGCAAATGAAGCGAAATCAGCGTTGATGAGAAACAAATCCTCCGTGGGCGAACAAATGAATAATGCATACGCGGCAGCTTCAGATGTTCCTTTGAGTAATATCAAAAATCAATTCGAAACTGCTATACAAGCATTAGAAAGCCAGAAAAATAAAAACCCTTCTGCATGGACACCAGCACTAGAAAAACGGCTACTTGCCATTAAAAATGGTTTTAAAGAAACTATACCTGAAGCTGATCTTGTAGATGCAACAACTGCTTTTGACATTCAACAATCTTTAAAGCGACTTAATAAAAACTTTGATCTCAGAAAAGACGCTAATAACTATGATTATCTAAACGCAGTTGATAATGCTTATGGAGCAATTAATCAGGAATTAGACACCGCAACAAGTTCGATGAGTGGTGAGCTAAAAAATAAATACAAAAATTTGATGAATTTAGAGGAGATGACTGGTAACACATTCGATGACGGGCAAAAGCTTTATAATACCTTATCGAATATGGACAAAGGTTCAAAACTGAAATTTAAAGAGCAAGTTGTTCCTAAAATGAATGAACTTGGAGTTGATCTACAAAATCCTTATGAAGTAACTCAGTCATTTAAATATTTTGCGGACCCTAAAGCAGTACCTATTAGCAATGGAACAACATCAACAACTTACACTAATACATTAGGAAACCTAGGTGCCGATGTAGGAGCTATCACCGGAAATGCTATAAATCCTTCATATACATCTACGAAGGTTGGTTCAACTATCGGTGGTTTTTTAGGTAATTTAGCTGCTAGTCCAAAAACTACAAAATTTCTGATTGATCACAATAAAAAACAAATCGCTCCTGTTTTTTTAAATCAAAACACGGTGTCAGTACCATTTTTGGAGTATATGTTAAATGGAAAGAATTAAATCTTTAATCTTCTTTATTTTAACACCTTTTTTAAAGATACTGCCTTACCTAGGTAAACCAGAATCAAGAATCACAAAGAAGTCGGTTGATGATATTATTAATCTTGCGAGGTCTGGAGATATACTCTTAAGTCACGAAGATTATAGATTATCAAATATTTTTATAAGGGACTATTATGATCATGCAGCAATCGTCGGATTAGAAAAAACCGTTATTGAAGCTGTTGGAACAGGTGTAAGAATTGTAGATCTTGAAGAATGGTTATATAAAAAAGATGCTGTAGCTCTTATACGAGTAAACTGTGATGAACTAATCTCGAAGGAAGCAGCTACAAAAGCAGCGACATATGTAGGGAAATATTATGATACTTTGTTTGATTTTAATGAAGATAAAATTTATTGTAGTGAATTAATTTATCATTCTTATAAGGCATTTATCGATGATTTTATGAAAGCATACATTAAACATAAAACAATAATTCCTGATGATTTTTATGATGCTGCTGAAAAAAAAGAATATTTTACCTTACTTAAAGATTCTGAATTAAATACGTGACTTTTTTCTCTTAATTTTAGCTTGGAGATCATATTCTATTAAGTCAATAACAGCTTTGTTATTCCTTACATCGCTTCTATATCTCCAACTCGAAGTAAAACCAGCCTTATTCATAGCCACATCTATAGACCAGCCTTGTAGGTATATTTCCCTGGCCTTCTTGGCTAATCCTGTAATGATGTCATCTGAGTATATCTTATACCTGTTGCTCATATGCTGCCCTAAGAACAAAACCTAACTCATCTTTAACTTTGCTTATGTTTATGCCAATTTTGAAGTTGTTATTTACTTTAAAAAAAATAGTTTCATTATTCCAAAAACTTTCAATTGCCAGTGGTGTGAGTTCAATATCGCCACTCATTAAAACTTTAAACGTGGCTTTCTTGTAGAGTAGCTTTATTAAGTCATCATTTATACTATGGTCTAGTTTAGATAATTCCTTATTCATACGATACTTCCTTATGTTTGATCAGATAATAAATGGAATCATTGGTGCGATATGTGTTGGTGCTTTTGGAGCACTTGGATTTTTTGCAAAAGAATATTTCTCTCTTAGAAGCGAAAACCATAAACTTAACGAACAACTGAACCAATTTCGCGATTCTACTGATTCCCGAAAAAAATGTAAAAATTGCAATACATATATGAGTGCTAAAACAAAATTTGAAAAACACATTCATACTTTTGGCCAGTCGACAATTTTCAATGTAAACGTGACAGAGTTCAATTGCAAACAGTGCAAGTCTCACGCTGTGGAGTACGAAAAAGCTAGCAATTAAAAACCTAATCATTCTTACTCACCTTATACTGCTTCCAAAATATAGCTTCCCACTCATGAACATCCTTAGTTAAGCCACAGGTAGGACAACTCTCTAACCATGTGTGGTCTTCTTCATTTGCCACAATCCAATGCTTTCTATCGGGAAAATTCTTTTTACAGCTATCACAAGGGCACTGATATTCTGTTTTACAATTTGGACACACAACAAATATCCTTCACCCAAAGATATAAAACAAATTGCAGCGTCACTTGTTCAACAACACTTACTTTTTGCTCTAAATAAATAGCTATTAGGCACAGCAAAAAACCAACAAGAGTAGCGATAAATATTTTCACTCTACCACCTCAACAAACTTAACTGCTTTCTTGATAGCAGCATCATTCGCATGGTGTTCAGCAGTTTCTCTTAAATCATAACATTCATTATATGTTGGGTACACATTAACCCACAACACCATAGGCTCTATAACTTCTTTATAATCAGTCCAAGGTGTTGTAATATATTTCGAATTCCAATCATAATCTGGATTTGAAAACTCATTTTGGTAAACTGTATATTTTTCAACAGGGTCCGTAACACTAAACTTCTTACCCTCTTTAGCTAAAGTAATTAATTCATGTAACATTTTAGTCATTTTCTGACTCCATATTTTTCTTTATAAATTCTCTGGCTTTCTTTCCACCGATTAACATAAGCCTAGATGCTTCACCATATTCTGAATATCCAAAAGTATCATAGTCAGATGCATCAGTTCTAATTCTTGAAATCGTATCACTTTCACAATGCTTCATTGTTTTCCATGATGACTCATTACCATAAAACTCAATTACCTCAATCGCCTCAAGCAACAACTGTGCGTATTTAGCTGAGTTATAATAACCATCTTCTTCTTTATTTTTTATATACTCTTTTAAATCTTGCTTTAAACTACTCATCCATCGCCTCGATATTTATTTAGTGCCTGTGAAAGAGTGTCCTTAATCCAATCCTCTAACTCATTAACAGATAGTATTTCGTCCAAAGAATCCTCAAGCACCTTAGCTTTTTCCATTGCTGATTTGTAACCTGCTTCGTAAGATTTTTTTCTTATTTTTATTAAATCTTTCGATAAAAAACTACCTGATTCATTGTCTTGAGAATTGATAAATTTATTCATCTCTTCAGTTTGTTTTGGTGTCATTTGCATTTCCTTTGAAGTCATAATACCAACAATGCTTACAAGTTCTTGTTATGCTAGGTTTATATTCTGGGTTTTGCCATAACTCATGCCACCCAAACCAACACTTAATTTTTCGGATTAGGTTTTTCATTTAACTTCCTCATCTAAAACATTAAATAATGGTTTTCTAAACTTCATGCGCTTAATACAGTCTTCTATTGCTTGTTCTTTATTTGTTGAATAATGTTCTAACAAATTAGTCATAAACCAATAATCATGTTTTAATGTTTTTAACGCTAATTTAAGCCGATCAATATTTTCTTTATTCTCTGTCTCAGGCCACTCACAGCCAACAGCACCACAAAACGGTGTTCGTATTTCAGGGTTGCATTTACACATTTTTAAACTCCGAATTTAAATTGTAAGCTTTAATAAAATAATCTTTTATTATTGGTATAATTTCATCTCTTAGAGTTAAAAAAGATCCACATGGAACAAAACCATAATTACGATGAAAAGGTTCGGGATTATATTTGCTGAAATTTTCTAGTTGAAATAAATTGTCAATAAATGCTTCGTGTGAACCTTCTGAGTCCATTTCTTCTTCAAGATTTATTAGTTCATCATAAATCAGTCTAACCTCATAAGCATCTATAAGTACACCTTGTCTAAAATCTCTTAGAAAATCTTTTTTGACATCTTTAAATGCTTGATTAATATCAAATACTTCAGAATTTCTTCCAGTTGATGAAAATAGTTTTCCTGATAAATAATGCTTATCTGCTTTTGTAAAAAATTGTGGAAGCGTAGTGCCTTCGCCCATTGCTGACCAAATATAATCGTATGACCCAAAGCTTGAAGTGATTGAAATATAACCTCTAGTTGGTTGGTAATTAAACCATAAATAATCCCAACCTTTATTTAAACGTATTTTTACTGATGTAATACTTTCTGTAATGGATTCATCAATTGCATATATATTTTTAATGCTCATCTTTACCCCCAATACCAATTACGAACAGTGTTCATAAGCTTTGATAATTTTGTTATCATTGTTTGTGTGGAGTAATATTCATTTTTACTAGACATAGAAATATTATATTTAAGCAGACTTAAACAGAAATCTCTAAACTCTCGCACCATTTCCCCAGTGAATAATATTGGACGTTCTTTCATAGCGACACCTCAATAACCACATCTTTAATTGGCATCTTTATTAAAAAATAAAACGTGGTGTCACATTTTTTACAATCTCGCTGCTGTTCTTTATCATATTCAGCACAATAAAAACCTGAATCGCACTTTGGACACCTCACCAGAAAAGCAGGTTTGTTATTTATATAGCAGCTAGTGTTTAAGGATTGCTTGGATTGAATCATTTCATCACCATTGATATGTTTCTGCGTTTATATAAACTTGCGAGTGCTTTCGTAGCCAGTCAGACTGCTTAGGTGGACAAATATTTTTATGAGTAGCTCTTATGAAACACCTCCAACCAAACTCCGCAGCAGCAATTCCTCTATGCTCATCTAATTGATTAAACCTAACCCACTCGCGAGCTTTGACATAACCGTGTTTAAACTGTGTGAGCGGTCCATTTGAAAGCCATAAATACATTGGAAGTTCTGGCTTACATAAATCAAATCTTTGTATACCACCAACTCTAGGAACAAAGTCAGTATGCCAATTCGGGATACACGGATATTGATTCGGCATTAACATATGTACTTTTACATCAAATGTAAAATCATCAACATTGTCGGGGAGTGTATTTAGTATTTCAGTTAACTCAGGCATTAACTCTATAGTCTTGTGATAAGTTGCTTGATGGACTCCGCAATGTGACTTCGAAAAATCTGGCATTTTCATTTAAACACCCCTACTGACATCACGTTATCAATTAAAAAACATAAAACCATGCACACAAACAGGCCAAACATAAACCCAAAGGGGACGCCATAATTAAAACCGTCTGCGAATCTTTTTAAAAATGTTTTCATGTTAACCCCATCAATATTTCAAAAGCTGTTCTAACTTGCAAAGGGACTACTCCATTTCCAAGTGCTTTAATTCTGTCCATCCGAAAGGAATCCCCATCACCCATTCGCAAAAAGAAGCGGGCATTGTCGTCCCAGTTGTCGCTCTCCATAATCCACAAAGACTCAATGTCTTGGTCCCATTTTTTTGATTGTCGTATCCTTTTTGACTGACTGTTAATGTTGGGATTAAACCCATTTTCCACATTTGTTGAACGCTGTATCGATTCGTAGAGTTTGCACTTTTCGATTTGTTTCTTCCATAAGGACTGGCTGTTAGAGTTGGTAAAAGCCCTATTTTCCATTGAGTAGCTAAACTTGGTGATTTTCTTTTTCTCTCTGAATTTGAACCTGTGTCTTTCCATTCCCTTGCTGTTAATGTGGGCCAATAAGAACCAACGCTCTCTTTTGTGAGGAGCTCCAACGCTTGAGGCAGATAACATCGTCCATCTACAATCATACCCCACTTGGGTAAATGCTTTGACAACTTGTTCCAGTCCTCTAGTTCTAATGGCTGGGACATTTTCAAGGAATACAAAAGACGGTCGAATTTCTTTTGTGAGTCTGATAATTTCGAAGAATAAACCGCTTCGCTCTCCATCCAAGCCCTTTCCATTACCTGCAACACTGATGTCTTGACATGGGAATCCACCATAGATGATGTCACAGTCTCCAATTTTACCTTTGACGTTTTTGACATCTGCAAGTATTGGAGCTGATTTAAGACCTCCGTCGGCCATTCTATAAGCGATAATTTTCTGCGCGTACTCTTCAATTTCAACATAAGCTATCACCTCTGTTATATAATCTTGCAAAGCCAGGTCTATACCACCATAACCAGTAAAAAGACTAAGTGCTTTCATGTGATTACCCTTTTCTAATAAAGCGACCGATTCACAATTCGGAAGATCGGCAAACAACTCACGAACTTCAAAATCACCTCATTCAATAAAACTAAAAAGCGATAGGCACCGCGCGACTGGTGCTGCGACTCAATTAGGTTTTTACCCCAAGCTATTAACGAGAATTAATCTCGTGGCCGCTTAACATTGCTTATCGTGCGTGTCTCTAGTGGTAGCCGAATTAAACGGCTTTCGATGCAGATTACTATCCACTCATTCCACAGCTTCACACGCTTCTACCGCTAAAATATTAACTATTTGTTCTTTCTTCTTGTAATTCAGCAGAACCGTTACGCTCTATTTGATCGTCACGAATTGCTTTGCCAATCCACATATAACATTCTTCTAATTTAGTTAAGGCAGAAGCTCTTGCTCTAGGTGATTTCAAACCGTTAATTAAAGACTCCAAAACAATAACCTGTTCTTTAGCCTCTAATTGTTGCCCTTGTGCTTTTTCATCATAAGCCACATAATCAAATCTACTCATTTTCTCTCCTTTGTTTTTAAGCGACCGATTCACAACACAGCTCGGTCAACACTGCAATTAAGGTAGTGAAAGGATACCCGTTGTTATTTAACAGAACTACTTAGTGTTATTGATATGGCGACATATCCAACTGCTAATATACCAGCAGAGATATAACCCCAAACATTGTATTGATTTTGAAATAACCATTGAATTAACAACGGTAAACAAGTGTAAAACCCAATAGCTTGAAAACAGTTAAATGTGTTCATAATCTCTCCTTATGTTTTAAATACACCCATCAGCATCCAAATGATGACGATCGTGCTTATTGTTAGTAATAGCTTTATGTGGTCGTTAAGGTTTTGGTTGTTCATTAGCCATAACGCTTTTTATATTCAAGTTTTACTTTATTTCTAAACTCGCTCATGTTCATAGACAAAGCTCCACCTGGGTCAGTCTTTCTCCATCTACTAATACCCTTTGGTCCAGCTACTTCATCATGCCCTAAAATATAATCAAAGCTGAATACGTCAGGATTATTAGCTTTAAGCCACAAACAATATTCCAAAAGCTCAGTCTCTTGCTCAGTGCTGTATTTGTGATAGTAACCAGCAGCAATGTTATCATCATTTTTAGCAACATATCTTACTTCACTAGCTGGAATTTCTTTACCCCAATATGTGTAATACTTAGTGCCTTTTTTAGTTAATATACCAGCGTTACAAATCTCTAGACCTGCAAAGTATTGGCTCACTGATGTTTTCTTAACTCCATTAATCACCCATGCTGACTCACCTGCATGACTACCCCACTGACTTAATGGATTAGTTTGAACGAGTTTACCGTCACGCCCCAAACACTCATATTTATAACCGTTTGAGATACCACCTTTGATAGTGGCTATTGCATTGTCTACGCCTTTATCAAAGTTACCTGCTGTGTAGTGTACGATTAATCCCATCGGATAACCTTTAGGGTAATTACCGTTGGACTTCATTTTTAAATCTGTTCTAATGATTGCCTTCGGATACCAAAGATCTCGCTTAGGTAAATAAATTACCCCACCTTTAGGTGGTGCTGGATTACTTACGCTTGGTCTATCTGGTTCAGGTTGTTGATACTCTTTAGGTAAGTCATCTCCAATTAATTCAGTTAATAATTTAACTTGCTCTACTGCTAATTCATCAACTTTTAAATCTGTAGATTTTTTATTAATCTCCATTGCTAACCAACGAAGCGTATATAGTTTACCTTTTTGATCTTGTGTAATTGACATATCTCACTTCACTTTCTTTGTTTGTTTGATTTTGTTAATGCGAATTCTTTTTTTGGCTTCTTTTTCAAGTTCTGTTACGAGATTTTTTGTGTTTGGTGAGTTGTATAGATCACTGTATTTGAATTCGTAGTTCAAGATTTTAAAGCTAAAATCACTTATCAGGATGTTGTTTTCCGAATAAGTAACAACAAAACTTATACCTTTGTATTTAAAGGATTTTTTAGACATAGCACCCCCTCTTAACTTTCAAAAAAAGCTAACAGTGAGTAGGATGCAAGACATACACGAAGGTATGCATACTCAAAGTTAGCCTTTGTTCAAAGTTAATCTCCAAAGGTCATTTTTATCTTTTAAAAGCCTGTTGCCGCTGATGTCGAAATTTGTATGGTTATATTTTTTAACCATATATTCTATGAGTTTTAATTTATCTTTCAATAAAGACACAGCTTCATCATCGTTTACAAACAAACAATCCCTTTTATGTAAGGGTGGAGCAATATCGTTAGTCATGAAGTTATAAAACTCTAAGGAAGCTTTAATAATTTCATCTTGTTTGTCTTTATCATGAAAAACTTCAATTAAACGCGTGTCTTCTATTCTATAAACACCATTCGTTTGCGCCAACTTTGCAACATTAAATAGATTTTTTTTCGCCTTACTAACATATAACTGATGTTGAACCTGTGAAATATATGAAGAACTAACGACACCAGCACAAGCTTTCTCCCATGTTGGGCCACCTTGGACGCTTTTAATCTCCAAGACTAAGTTGTGTTCTTCATTGTAGCCATCTAATGATGACATCATAAATTCATATTTATCATCGTAAATGATAGTAGGTGTAAAATCTATATCGAGTTGAAATTCTAAGCGCATACGAACGGTGTTTTCAAACCGCTTACCTAATTCGATAGCGTGATTGGTGTAAAAGCTATTCTCTGATCTACCAGTTTTTTCTTTCCACAATTGAAATGGAGTCTTAAACGGCGACTCGCCTAAAATAACTGGTATGTCCGATGAACCTATTCTCTTAGAACGCCATTTAGAGTATTCTACAGCGTTTGATTTTAATTCATCTTCATTAAGCTCAGAAATAGCCATTTTACTATTTACCGCTAGATTTAGTAGACGCTTTTTTTGTTTTTTTAGTAGCTTTCTTTTTCGCCATAGTTCCTCCTTAAATTATTAATTTTACCAATCCGTATTTGGTTTTGATTCATTAGTTTTGGTTTTAATACCTAATTCCGATTTTATTTTGGCAAACAACGCCACTTGAGAAGGAACAGTGCCTTCAAAATTCGGAGTTTTATTTTTTGTATTAATATATTTAATTTTAAATTTATCTTTTTCAGGAATTCCATTTTTTTCAGGGTGTTCAAACTCTAAGGTAATGTTTGGTGATTTATCAAACATGATTACACCCGTTTTTAAGTCGTTAAAATCATTTCCTTTAAAGCCTATTTTTACAAGAGTTGTGACGGCAAAGTTTGTTGATTTTTCTGATTTTAAATTCATAAACCATCGTTGTCTGATTTGTTTGTTTTCTTCATTAATGAGTTCAAAATCAACGTAAGGAACTGGCTCTCCACCATTATCCATCACACCACAATCACTAACAGTCGCATCGTATTTCTTCTTTAATTTTAGCATTTTATCCCCTATAAATCTTTTGTTGCTTCGATAAGTTTATTTTTAATTATTTGTAATTTTGAACCGTCATTCTTTGCTGCTTCTAGTTTTTCAATTGCAATTTGTGCTGTAGCCGCATCATGTGGTTTTAGTTTTAAGATTAATGATTTAATGTCTTCGTATAATTCAGTAGCAGGTTTAGGACGATTATCATTAACACATTTAAGGTATGTATCGATGTCGAATTTAATCTGACTTGGAAGGTTTATTCTTGTTTTAGCATCGTATGCTGGCTGCCAACGAGTAAACATAGAAACCGTACCATCACTAATACCCTTTCCTTTTTTTGTTTTGTCGGTTGCAACAGAAACATCTTGTTTAACGAAGTAAACATTGTCACTTAGACGAATAATTTCTTTAGCAATTTTCTCATCTGAAGTTTCAATTGTGAATTTATCATATTGACCAAAAAGAGTTGGGTCGTTGAATTTTTTTGTTAAAGCATGTCCAGTTAACCAAATTTCATAGCCTTTATCTTGTAAGGCTTTCAAGCGGTTTAAAAAGTTACTTAACTCGGCATTTACTAAATCTTTGACTTTAAACGGAACATCCGTGAAATCGGTTATACCTTTTTCTTCACACACATGTTTTAAAATATATTTTTCTAAAGATGTAATAGAGTCTAAACCTAATGCTTTAAAGCCATTATCATTTAATTCGAATTCGTTTAAGAAATCTAAAATAGCACTATAATTAGGTAAGTTTTCGGCTGATAAACGATTAGCATGTGGGATATTTTTTGAACCATCTTCGATGTCCAACAACAATAAATTAGGATATGCTGATATAAACCAACTCTTACCTAATCCCCTTTCACCATACAACACATTCATATTTTTGGATTTAACAACACCAGATGAGATTTTCGATAAAAAACTCATACCCCCCCCTCAAGTAAATAAAAGTTAATTTAAAGAAGGGATATTGTATTTAATGAATAAAATTTTAAACAATAACTACAATACAGCCTTACTTGCACCCTTTAAAAGCTGTTTAATATCGTTACAAACCTGTATAATATGCAGATTTTATTCATACAACAGGAATTATTCTAATTACAAGCTGCATTAATAACATTTTTCCCATATAATGTGCAGTATGGACTTCATGGATAAGAAGACCGTTTTACACAGAATCAAAATGAGACGTATTTCTTTAGGGTTATCACAGGAAGTGATTGCTAAAGAAATACAGTTAACTAATGGTCAATATTCAAGATTAGAGCGTGGTGATAGTGAGATAACTTTATCAAACCTTATAAAGCTTTTAGAGTATCTAAAACTGAAATTTACTGATTTAGATGACGACATTCAAATAAATCTTAATTTACCTCATAATGAAGAGTTTGACTCTGATACCTTAAAAAAGGAATTAGAATTCATAAAGAAACAAATAAGTTCTTTAGAGGCTAAACTTAAGTAAATAGCACAAACTTCCGATACATTTGTATGATGAAAATTACAATTCTATTAATTCTAGTATGTTCTTTCTCATGCGCTAATTTTAGTGAAAATCTAGCTAAAGTTAATTTGCAACCAGCCATGCAATATTCAAATTCTCTGACACAATCCACACCAGCACAACAAGTAGACCCCAAATGTCTCGATGATTGTCAGCAAGCTGGCTATAACTTTAATTGGTGTCAGAAACAATGTAGTTACTAAACAGGTTGAAACTTATTATTAACAATCTTACCCTTTTGAAAATTCACACTGTATTTTTTAGTGTTGATGTTAAAAACCGTTTTATAATCTGATGTACCGTCTTCCCTGTTTTTTTCGAATCTAAAGATAGTCCCATAACTATTGGTTTCAGAGATAAAATTATCTTTACACAAAATTAAAACACGGGTCGCCTTTTTAGCTAATTCAGAAGAGCCGTAAATATCATCTATAGTTGGGAAAGCTTTATTATCTGATATCTTCCTAATATGTGATGCTAATATTATGGGAACCTTATTCGTGTTTATTAAATCAAACATCTCCAAAGTCATATCTTTGACAAACCTATTTTCACTTTGCGTGTCTTCATCAAAATTAAAGAATTGAGCATGGTCTACAATTACTAACTTATATCCATCAGCAACAGCTTTTTTGTAGAGTAGAATGAAGTCTTTTAAGTTGAAGGATTTTTCCCTATACCTGAGAGATAAATATGACTCGATTTTTTCAATTTGTTCCTCTACTTGATTTTGATAAGGTTTTAATTTTTCAGACACACCATGTCTCGCAAAATCGCCATAGCTTAAATCTAACATCTTAGTGTCTTCATAGTATAATGTGGAATATAAAGTGAAATGTATTCTATTATGAACCTCACCCTTATATGCCTCTAATGGGAAGAACAATACTTTCTTATTTGTTAAAGCTATGTTACAAGCTAAACTACTTAATAATTCTGTTTTACCTGAACCTGATTTTGCTGCTACTACAACAAAGTCATCTGGCCAAATACCCTTCATAGCATCGTCGATCACTGAAATATTAGTTTTAAGAATATCGTTTGATAAGGTATTTCGATCTTTTAAATACTTGTGAAATGAACCTTTATCTTGTTGTGATAACATCAACTTTATTATATCTAATCCCATTTCATAACCTCGCAAATAATTCGCATAGACTCAACTCGATCATTAGTATACCAAGTTAACCACTCAACAGCACCACCTCTATAACCATCATTCCCAATCACATTGCCGTTGTGATTGATAAAACAACCTGAGTCCTTACCATCAACAATAATATTATAATGCATTCCACGCTTTAAGAATTTATAGTTTTTATATCCAACAGCACTAGTTCCGGAGAGACGCTCTAAAATTATTTTAGAATCATAGTGTCTTATAAAATCAAATATATTTTCTTTGTTAGGTTTTGAAGAAATTAATGTTTTCGTTTTTTCACTAATTAATTCCTCTTCATCATCTTCAAAATCGATCAAATCAAGAAGTTGTTTCTCATAATAACTAACATCAGATTCAAAAATTTTAGACACTAAATAAGGTTCATTCGCATTTTTCATATGGCAAAAATCAGGAACTCTCATTATTCTAGATAAGTTTATTACTTGTGGGTCAGAACCATGGATTAACTTAACTAAATTTCTTTGTATTATTTTAAAATTACTTAAGTTCCCATCCTTAGCCATAAAGTAAATGTGAAAACCGTTTTTTGTATCGATTATACAACTTGGTATAAGGGGTAAACTATCAAAAACTATTTCTATATTTAATTTAGGTGAGATTTTAAAATCAATATCTACAAACCAAGAATTTACCTTATGAATGTCTACATCTTTAAAACCATTGCCTTCATTTGCTAAGGCGAAAACACCATAACCCTTTCTATTATAATCACTAATTTCTACATCGTTGTATAAATCTAACGTCTTCATATCGGGGTTACTATCGTGAATAAGTCTGTAAGGTTTATTGAAAATCATACTTACAACTCAAAACTTACTTCTTGAAATGATAATTGATTATAATTATCAAGAGCTTGCGTTAAATGATTATCTGATATTGCGGTTCTTAATGAGTGAACATATTTTGGATAAGAAGGATTTTGTTTTGCATAAAACAAATAAGCATCAACAGCACAATATATATAATCTACGTTTATTTTTTCAGACTTTAACCATTTAAGATACTCACGGTATGACGCTTTTTTAGCATCACGCTTGGGCCATTTACTCCATATAGTTTCAAATTCTTTAGTATATTTTGAGGTGTCCTTATTTGGAACCACCGCAATTTTAGTTGAAATTATATTTTGATTTTGCTGTGGTTCTGAAGTGATACCTCTTTTAAACCAATTTACAGAATCGTTGATTTTATACTTAGAAATCTTACCATTTTCACGCGTAATATGAATTACCTGGTTATCTTCCAAAAATTTGAGTACAGAAGTTAATGTTCTAGGGCTTACACCAACAAATTTTTCTAAATATTTGATATTTATGTCGTTCGTATTTATCTGTATTGCTAACAAAACGAGTTTTTGTGCTGCTGTTAGGTTATAAGAGTTATCATAATAATCATTTTTAATTATTGAAAAACCTTCCATAAAATCCCCCTCAAGATTAAATGGGATTATTTTTGATATATTCGTTTGTATCAATAAAAATATTTCTTGGTTGATTGCGACAATTTATTTATATGATTATCTTTATGAGTTATTGTCTACGCAATTTCGACATGTCTACACCAATTTTGCTACCCATATGTACTGGCAGGTTGATTAGTGCAAATAGATGTGCCCTTAGTAAACATGAGAAAAATTCTCGATATTTACCAAGAGACATCAATTAGACCATATGTACCGTATAGGTATCATAGTGCATTGGTTACCGATATATTACCAATTTCCGCTCGCTATATCATCGTATATATCACGACTTAATTCACCCCTCGCGTAACACTATTACTAGTGCTGATGTGCAGGTTGCTAGTTTTGAATTCCCACAGTAACTAGCTTTAAAATCCCATCTTGCTGCCGTCTGTAAGCTTTACCGACCAAGATTGACATATATGTATATATCAATAATAGTGTAATTCAACAATAAATTTAAACATTATATAAGGTAAATTGCTTATTTATTGACACATCTTTAGATATTGAGGGAAAAATGATCATTGGTATTGATTCAGGTAAAAGTGGAGCTTTTGCCATAATGGAAAGAGAAGAAATTAATTTAATACCTATGCCTTTAATAGATAAAGAAATTGATGTGAAGGCTATATCTGATATGTTATTAGAAATAAGATCAGAAATTAAGCTTGTGGTTTTAGAAGATATATTTGCTATCCCAAGTCATGGAGCATCTAGCATGCTTTCATTTGGTCGCAATCATGGACGCATAGAAGGTGTTCTAATAGCTCTCAAAATCCCCTACATAATGATATCTGCTAAGACCTGGCAGAATGTATTACTTAAAGGTGTGTTGGGGGACACAACGAAAACTAGAGCCTACAAAGTGGCTTCTAAATTATTCCCACTAGTTGAGTTAAAAAAAGGTAGATCAAAGAATTATGATGAAGGTTTTGTGGATGCATTATTAATCGCTGAATATGGCAAACGTTGCTTATCTTTAAAAGAACAATCATAAATATATTTAACATTGACACAATTATATGTATCAATTATTAGTTATGTGGTATTTACACTGTATAGATCTTACTCTTTTCATGTAAATATTACATTTCACACTTAAGCGCTTAAAGTAAGCGTTTTTTTATTTTCAAAATCCATAAAGATTGCTAGTAGTTTAGAAGTTGGTTAGGCACGGCTCTGCAAAAGCTGTTACGGGGGTTCGAAGCCCTCACCCACCTCCAAATGTCTTCCACTCTAGACATGTTTATAATCGAGGTCTAAGTTGAAATTTGAAAAATTCCATTTGTCTGAAAATTTATTACGTAATTTGAATACTCTTGGTTTATTTCGCACCACAGATATCCAATATAAAGCCATTCCATCAATTTTAAATGGAGAAGATGTCTTAGCCATAGCCCAAACAGGCACTGGCAAAACGGCCGCATTTGCCATACCTATTATCGAAAATATTCAATCACGTAAAAAAAGCAAACGTGGACAAGGTATTCGTTGTTTAATCATGGTTCCGACCCGTGAGCTTGCAGAGCAAATTGGTGAAGTTTTCAATAACCTCACAAAAAATATGAATGTAAAATCATTTGCCTTATTTGGGGGTGTTGAACAAGATAAGCAAATTCGAAAACTTCAAGAAGGGATTGATGTTCTTATCACGACACCTGGACGCATGTTTGATTTAATCAGCCAAGGCTATGTGGATGTAAGCAATATTGAAACGTTTGTACTCGATGAAGCCGATCACATGTTGGATTTAGGATTTATCGAAGATATTGAATCCATCAAAAGAAAACTCACGCGTGGACACCAAACATTATTCTTCTCTGCCACTATCAATCCTAAAATTAAAAAAATGGCTTACAAACAAGTCAATAGCAATGCAATACGTATCCAAATATCCCCAGACAATCCTGTCTCTAAAAATGTAACACATTCTGTTATGTTTATTGATATGGATGATAAACGATTTTTTCTTTCTGAGTATATTAAACAGAATCCTGAAGGAAAGTTTGTTGTGTTCGTGCGCACGCGCATCCGTGCCGAACGTGTTGCTAAAGCCATGGCTCGGAGTGAAATAAAAACTTTAACTCTGCACGGAGAAAAAGACCAAGCTGATCGCACCGAAGTGATGAAAGCTTTTCGAAGTGGTGAGTGTAAAATCCTGATTGCCACTGATTTATCTGCACGTGGCATTGATATATCTGATGTCACTCACGTCATTAATTATGACTTACCTGAAAAGCCAGAAAATTATGTCCATCGCATAGGAAGAACTGGGCGTGGTTTCAATAAAGGGATCGCTGTAAGCTTCTGCGCTCCTGATGAAAAAGATCTTCTTGCCTCTATTGAAGAAACATTAAATAAAAAAATCGATGTCATCAAAGTGAGTCGAAAAAATTATGAAATGATCACGATGCCACCATCTCAAGACATCGACTTACATGAACTTATATTACAAGAAGAAAAGCTCATGACTCCTAGTCGTCGTAAAAAAAAGATTAAGTAAACACAAGAAGCTTTCTTCATTAAATATTTCTTGCCTGTACCTTTTTACAAAATCTCTAAAAGACTTAAATGCCAGCTTCTTTTAATTTAGACAAAGGATGATTATCCTCGACGGCTTTTGTGGCCGTTGCTGTTGATACGGCCGTGTAAACTTGAGTTGTCTGTATACTCGCATGGCCTAAAAGCATTTGAATTGATCTCAAATCCGCACCACCTTCAAGCAAGGCTGTTGCACATCCATGACGGAATCTATGTGGGTGCACAGGCTCTTCAAAGCCAGCCTTAACAGACCAAGCAGCAAGCCATCTCCAAACATCAATACGAGATGGACGATGTCCGCGATCATTTAGTAACAGTGAATGTTGAGTGCTGTCGTCATCTGCTAATAAATGACGTGAGTGTTTTAAATACTTATCCAAGGCTTCAAATAAAGTTTCCGTAAGAGGAATTAATCTTTCTTTTTTACCTTTACCTAGAACTTTAACCCAACGCTCTGTGGGAGAAAAATCCGATAAGTTTAAACTGATCAACTCACTCACTCGACAGCCTAAGCCATATAAAAATAACAACGTTAATTGATTTCTGTATTTCTTTGCAGGGTCATTAACTTCACACGCTGCAAAAAGTTTTTCAAACTCTTGAAAAGTTAAAGCTTTTGGCAGGGACGATTTAACCTTTGGAGGACGAAGCTCACGTAACTCTTCAGCTTTCATTCCACGGCTTTCACAAAATTTAAAATATGTACGCAAACTGCTAATCACGCGGGCTTGGGAACGAGTGGACAAGCCTTCTTTTTTCATAAAGTCATAAAACTCAATAAGACGAGAATTTTTAGCAGCAAAAGCTTGGTATAACTCCAAATCTCTTCTGTAGGCCATCACAGTATTTTGTGAGCGCCCTCTTACATGTTGCAAATCATCGAAGAACTCAATCCAAAGAGGTAACATATCCATATTTTTATTGAATGCTGCTTTTATAAAATACGCAAGTCATATCACAGCATTACAAAGTAAAAAAGGCGACTTCGTGATGGCTCGTCACAAAATCACCTTAATTTAAAAAACATTTAAAGCAATACTTTAAGTATTTTCACATTCTGAAATGAGCGCCCTAGCACCCTACAAAAACTTAAAATTAATCCATTCTAATACTGTTGTTATATGAACAATTATATCCATTTACACTTTCAACAATCATATCTCCATAGATACGACCGACTTGCGGAATTTCAGTCCATAAACGACCCAATTGATTATACTGTTTGGCTTGCACAATCATCTGAGGAAGTGACATCACAACACTTACAGGTCCCGTAGCTTGAATTCTTAAACCACCTGCAATCGCGCTTCGCCACTGGCCTGCTTGAAGAGTTGTAATAGTGTATGATCCTGCTGGAATCGTACACCCATACTGCTGATTATAATTAACCTGCATATTTCCCGTAACAGCCACAGGACCATAATAACTCACTACCGGTGATTGATAGTAAGAATTATAATAATTAATGCCATTTGTTGCAATGCTACTTCCAACGAAATTCAGATTAAGTATCAATGATCCATAGTAGTTCTTTGATTGTGATCTAAAAAACTCCTGACCCGCCCCCAGATCTCCGCAGTTTGCGCAATTCGGATAAACCTGATAAGGATTGTTTTGATTGTTTTTATTATCTGGACAAGCTGTTAATCCCATCAATAATCCTAGTGCTAAAGCTGGCTTTACTAATTTATTGATCCATTTCATATAAGTCTCCATCATTATTTATTTTTTTTTATTTATTGAATGTTAAAAGCCCTTTTCACATCAAGCCCTGTGAATGTTCCTAAAAGTTTATATCCGGCCTCTGCCCCTGGATACAATCCACACTTTGTTGAAATAATATTTGATCTGCAATCATAAGGACCTGTGTATGTATGCCAGCATGATCTATAAGGAGAATGTCCAGCTCCAGTCACGCCAAAATTTTTAAAGTAGATATAACCTTTATATGGTCCCGAGATTACAGGCTCAGCATCATTACCGCCCGCTGACGTTGATTGGGGAACTAAACTCACCGTGATAGCCCCATACTGATCTTCAAAATAAGCTGTAAAGACTAATTGGTTATTGTATCTGAACCAGTAATTAAACTCCGATTCTAACTTCCCATTATCATACATACCTTTAAAAGATTGATTAACACCAGTGCCTGCTCTAAAGACACCTTGTCGCTGATAACCATTATCTTTATAAGATATCGTAACAGTTCCACCGTACCTGCCACTTTGCACCTGTTGTAAATCTAAGTTAATTTTAAAATCACTTGGATTATTAAGAGGATTCGTTCCTACATACTGATTCATCACAGCTAAACTTACGGGAGTGAAAGTTGCTGTTGCTCCACCTAAATAAGAGCCACCACTTGATCCACCACCTACCTGATTATTATTATCAACAATAACAGCACCGGGAATCGATCCATTTATAATCGGCAATGTGCCCGTTGCTCCAGTTGAATCACTGGATTTAGAGTTCGAACAACCCGCACCTAGGATCGCTATCGCCGCAACCCAAGATAATAATTTTGTTGTTTTAACTAATGTTTTCATATCAACCATCCTTAAAGAGCCATTTTAAATCAGGTTCTTATACTTAGATGGTTATTCAAGCTTCATGCCCAAAACTCATTTTTGCACTTAACTAGTTAAAATTATTTATTTTTTTAAATTGTTTTTTCAAATTAAGACATTTCAACAAATACTCGTAAATGCCTCTCCACACGAAAATGACATTAATTGCTAACAGTTTTTCGCCTAGTAGTCACAACCGCTGACTTTAGGTTTTGTCTCACATTGAGACCGGTTAGCACCTAACAATTCAGACCTTTCTGTCCATTTCCCTTCAGCATTACACCTATAGCGCACACACTTTTTAGCTTCGACTTTCCATAAACACTCATTCAGCTGGCCATTCGGAGCATGACAAGCTGAACGTTCATAATCTAATTTCTGTTTTCGTAATTTCTGCCTAAGAGCAGCCTCTGCTTTTTTGTTTTTAATCTTACTGTCCGCTTCAATTTTATTGATTTCCGATAAAATCTCTTTCATATCGCATGAAAAATCATCCAGCCAATTTCCTTTAGGAACACGACGATCCCCTATAAGAAGATCATAAGCCACTTGTTTATTATCACCTAAAACACCCTTAAAATGGGCTCCTTGATTACTCTTTAACACTTTTGCGGTTTCATGCTCAAATAGGCTTACTTTCAATCCATCCGGAGCGTTGTCACCAGCACAAAAGTTAATGCTTGGAGCTTGAGGATCGATTTCTAAAAATAATTCTTTATAAAGGTTTTGCTTATCTTTTTGTTTCCATTTGAAAAACACAGATTCATAATCAAAATCAAAGTCTTCAGAGTCTTTAGAGGTTGTTTTATTGTTTATATAAAAACGTCCTGAATAAAAATAAATATTCTTGTACACGAAGGAACTTTCGTCATCAGACTCGTAACCTTGAACCTTCAATTTAGAATTTGCAAATAAAACAATCTCAAAATCTTTTGACAAAGTGAGCTTCATCAATTCAGCATCACGCGTAATCACTTCGAAACTTCGACTCAGCTGAGTATTTTTTTTATAAGAAACTTTCTTTGCTCCCTCAATGTAAACAACTTGAGGTGTCCCGATGTAATCTTTAACAGAAGGCAAACTCGCCATTGAAACACAGCTTATAAATAAAGTCTGGAGTAAAATTAAAAAATTACATTGTTTTCGCATCTTCTATCTCCTTAAGCTTGACCCATTTAAGAAGCGCCGAGTAGGCCGCATTTCGTGCTATGACATAACCCGCCCAGCCATCAAGAAAACCAAGTTTAAAGATATAACATTCTATGAACTTCACATACGGCTTAGTCAGAAAGTGAAAGTAACTGAACTTTTTTCCATCCGCATACATTTTTTGAGCTTGCAGCGATGAATATCGATTATTTGTACTCACTTGATGTTCAATACTCTTAAACACATAGTGATGAAAATAGTTTGTTAAATTTTGAATCTGCATTTGTGACTGAGACTCCAGTACTTCAATTTTTTCATGGATAGGAGCTGTATTCCATTGATAATATTTTTTATTAAAAAGTCTTATTTGAAAATCTGGGAACCATCCACCATGTTTAATCCAACGACCTAAGTAAAAAGATAAACGAGGTATCTTATAGACTGTTTTAACATCCAGATTTTTTATTTTTCCCAAAATTTCATTTCTTAGGTTTTCTGGGATTTCCTCGTCAGCATCAATCGATATAATCCAATCATGTGTGGCCAGCTCTGTGGCCTTTTTTTTTGTTGGACCAAACCCCAACCAAGCACCTTGAATAACCTTTGCGCCTTTTTTTTGAGCAATGACAACAGTTTCATCTTTAGAACCTGAATCATAAACAATGACTTCATCGACCCAAGACAAGGATGATAAACATCTTTCGATATTATCTTGTTCATTTAAACATATAACAACAGCTGATATACCCACATCTTCATAACACCATTGTTTGTGAGTTTTTGTCAAAACCTTGTATCGAAACACTTGTCAAACCAAAGTCGAGGTGTTTACCATATAAGTATGAAAAAAACATACTTATACCATCTTAGCATCATCGTCTCTATCTTTCTGACTGCATTTTTGTTGGCCAGACAAAGTCACGCTTACATGACAGTCAATGAAACAGCTGAACTTTTACCTGAAAATTACTACAAGCTGGGCTTAGCTCCTCAATTAATTATCTCTGATGGCGGAGGATTCAACATGGGAGCTTTTGCTGATGTGCATGTAACTCAAGATATTGACGGGAGAATCTCTCTCGGTGGTGGAGAAACTGATTTTTGGACTCAGGTTTCTGCCAAATGGGTTCCATTTCCTGATGTTGACAAACAACCTGCGATGGGCGCTCGAGCAGCTATCATATACGCTCGTGATGAATCTTTGAATGCTGTGGGTTTTCAAATTGCACCCATTATCAGTAAAAAAGCTGACACGCAATATGGCAATATGATTCCTTACGTCTCTTTACCTGTGACATGGTTTAGCACAAAGCAAAAAAGTTATGTCACAAGCCAATTTACTTTAGGTGCTGAATGGTTTCCTCTGGAGGATAAACACATTGGGGCGGAGTTTAACTTGAATCTTGATAACACGTTTTCAAGCTTTTCTGTTTATTTTAGCTTTCCGTTTGAAGGCTCAACTGGCTACAAGAGATACGAATAGTTTATGTTAAATTGGTTGTTTGGATCAAATACAGTCGGCGCCGATCTCTATGTAGATTTAGGCACAGCTAACACTCTCATTGCTGTGCAAAATAAAGGTATGGTTTTAAATGAACCTAGCCAAGTTATGGTGTCGAGTATCGATCCTAAAAAAAGAAAAGTTTTAGGAATAGGTTTAGAGGGTCTAGAAATATTAAAAAAAAATCCCGGCCACATTGTTGTTATCAAGCCTGTTAAAGATGGCGTTATTGCAGATTTTGATGCTGCGAGAATGATGCTTCGTCACTTTATTTTGAAAGCTATCAAATCTTCAGGAAAGCAAAGACCCAAAGTTGTTATTTCTCTTCCTTATGGCGTAACTGAAGTTGAGAAAAAAGCTATTATTGAAGCCAGTAGGTCCGCTAGCGCTTCTAAAACAATCTTGATTGATGAGCCCATGGCTGCAGCTATCGGTTCAGGAATCAATGTTAAAGAAGCTAAAGGCCATATGGTTATTGATATAGGTGGCGGATCTACCGAAATCGCCGTTATCGCTTTAGCCGACATTGTTTACTGCGAAGCACTTCGTCTTGGTGGCCACAAATTTGATGAAGATATTATTCGTTACCTTAAAGATGTAAAGCGTATTGTTGTCTCCGACACAACAGCTGAGTATCTTAAGGTTAACCTTGGAACGGCTTTACCTAAAAAGAACATCACTTATGTTGAAATCCAAGGAAATGATTTAGACTCTGGTTTTCAAAAAACAGAAAAAATCAGTTCTGAAGATATTGGAAATGCTCTTTCAGACTCAATACAACTTATTATCCACGGAGTCTTGAATGCCTTAGAAAAAACTCCACCTGAGTTAGTTTCTGATGTCATTGAAACAGGCATTGTTCTCGCTGGAGGCGGTGCTTTAATTAAGGAGCTGGCAAATAAAATGGAAGCCGAAATTCGCATCCCTGTTAAGGTTGCTGAGAATCCACTCACTGCAATTGCCTTAGGGGGAGAAAAAGTTTTATCAGATCCTGATTTGTTGGATAAAATCCAACTATCTGTCTAAAAATCATTCATCCTGAAGGATATTTTGAGCTTATCAAAATATCCTTTTTAGTTTTTTCATTACATGTATTTTGGTATAAAGTTACGAAACATACGCTTTATCAATAACCTGAGTTACAAGTAGGTAGGATTCATATGTCACACACTTCATCATCGCAAAAAAGAAAAATTATTATGACCTGCGCTCTTCCTTATGCAAATGGTCCGATCCATTTAGGACATATGCTTGAACATATAGAAGCCGACATCTATGCACGCTTTCAAAAAATGCGTGGTCATGAGTGTATCTTCGTCTGCGCCGATGACACTCATGGCACACCTATTATGATCAAAGCTCGCGAACTTGGAATAAAACCAGAAGACTATATCAAACAAAGTTATCAAGACCACGTCAAAGACTTTGCCGATTTTGCAATAGCTTTTGATCATTATGGATCAACACACTCACCTGAAAATCAAAAGCTATCAGAATTATTTTACAATCAGCTCAAAGCAAAAGGCCATATTCACAAAAAACCAATTGAACAACTTTATTGTGAACACGATAAAATGTTTTTACCTGATCGCTTTGTTAAAGGCACTTGTCCTAAATGCAACTCGAGCGGACAGTATGGAGATTCGTGCGACTCGTGTGCGGCTACTTACTCTCCGGGCGAGTTAAAAAATCCTGGCTGTGCTTTATGCGGAACAACTCCCGTAAAAAAAGAATCAGATCATATCTTTTTTAAACTTAATGACTTCAAACAGTATCTCATAGAGTGGTTACCTGAGCACACAGCAACTGAAGTCAGCAAAAAAATGATGGAGTGGTTTAACGAAGACCTCAGAGATTGGGATATCTCGCGAGACGAGCCTTACTTTGGATTTCAGATCCCGGGTGAAGCTGGAAAATACTTTTATGTTTGGGTTGATGCTCCAATGGGATATATCTCAGCAGCCGATCAGTATTTGAAATCTAAAAATAGAGATTTAAATGAGTTTTGGGGGAAAGACTCAACGGCTGAGTGCTATCATTTTATTGGGAAGGATATTGTTTACTTCCATACACTTTTTTGGCCAGCACTCTTAAAAGGCGCAGGCTTTAGAACACCAACTAAAATTAACGTGCACGGACATGTGATGGTGAATGGCGAAAAAATGTCTAAATCCAAAGGCACTTTCATTAATGCTAGAACTTATTTGAATCACTTAGACCCGCAGTTTTTACGCTACTATTACGCGACTAAAATTAATGGCTCAGCTGATGACATGGATTTGAACTTAGAAGACTTCCAATCCCGTGTAAATTCTGATCTCGTAGGTAAAATTGTCAATCTAGGTTCTCGTGGAGCTCAAATGTTATCTAAAAAAATAGATAGCGTTATGTCGGAATGCGATCAAGACGGCTTAGAGCTTGTTAAAGAAATTCAAAGCAACGCTTCTAAGATTGCAAATTTCTATGATGGGCGCGATTTTGCAAAAGCCACAACTTTAATTCGAGAACTCGCGGAAAAAACAAATAAGTATTTTGACGAAAAAGCCCCTTGGAAAACTCTTGAAGGCTCCCCTACTGAGACAAAAAAAGTGATCACAACAACGTTGAATGCTTTTAGGTTATTATCTATTTATTTAAAACCTGTACTTCCACAAATGGCTGAAAAAGTCTCTTTATTATTAAATGAAAAAGATTACTCATGGGAAGATCACACAAAAATTTTGACTCATCATAAAATCAATGACTATGTTCATTTAGCTCAAAGAGTTGATGCCGATAAAGTTAAAGCCATGGTTGAAGAGCAAAAAGCTGAGTATGAAAAACAACGAACACCCAAACAATGTGTGTTTATTCTGTCA
>JBKBTW010000205.1:0-4165 GCA_046291245.1 Pseudobdellovibrio sp.
GCCACCACCAAGTGATTTAATCCAATGATCACAAGCCATAAAGCCAATATTATGCCTTGTCAGAGAGTACTTTTGCCCTGGATTTCCTAAGCCTACGATTAAATACATATAAACCTTATGGCATCTTGTTTGGCAGAAGTCTAGTCTACGCTCATATTATTCTGAGAAGACTTTTCGAAGATATTTAACTCAAATTTTTATGAGATACGTAAAAAATTAAAAAATAATTGAAGATAAAAAAAGGGAGTTTGTATAGCAAACTCCCTTTTTAATATTTAATTTAAATATTTGATTATTTTTTAGCTGCAGGAGCTTTAGCCGCTGGAGCTTTTGCTGCTGCCGCAGGAGCCGTTGCCGCTGCTGGAGCTGCTGCAGGTGTTGCTGCAACTTCTTCAGCTTGCTCAACAACTGCTGCAATTGTGATCTCTGGACGAGAGATTAATTTAACATTTTCAGGCATAGCGATGTCTGAAGCATGTAAAGACATACCTACAGCTAAGTTAGATACGTCTAATGTTAAAGATTCAGGGATTGCAGTCGGTAAACACTCAACCTCAACTTGACGAGTAACGATATTTAATAAACCGCCCTCAGCTAAACCAATAGCTTTACCTTCAACTTTGATCTCAACAGATACACGAACAGGTTTGTTCAAGTTGATGGCGAAGAAATCAACGTGTTCAGGCGTACGGCTAACAGGATGAACCTGTACAGATTTAATAAGAGCAACTTTGCCATTTAATTTTGAGTCAGAGCTTTTTAAGTTTAATAAAGCATTCTCGTAAGCACGAGTGTTGTATTTTAAGATATCGTTTACGTGTACAGATACGTTAACGTTTTCGATAGAACCATAAATGATTCCAGGAACCATTCTTCTGTTTCTTAAACCGCGTGAATTTCCACGGCCAGCTTCGCGAGTTTCAATATTCAATTCAATTCTTTGTTTCATGTCTTCCTCTTTTCAACCTACTCATTAAATACACCAAGCTAATCGAATTATTAACTGGTGATTTTACTCATCGGTTTATTAAATTTTTTAGTCAAATAACGAACTCACTGAATCATGATCGTGAATACGTTTTATAGCTTCAGCCAAAAGCGGGGCTACCGAGATCACCTGAATTTTTCCAGATTCGATAGCTTTTTGCGATAAAGGAATTGTGTCAGTCACAAGTACTTTTTCAATTGGGCTTTCAATCAGGCGATTTATTGCCGGACCAGAAAAGACCGCATGGGTCGCAACGGCGAACACTTGTTTTGCCCCATTTTTAAGTAGGCTGTCAACTGCTTGTGTAAGAGTTCCAGCAGTGTCGATCATATCATCAACGATAACAGCTATTTTATCCGTAACATCTCCTATTAAGTGCATAGCTTTAGCCTCATTAGGGGCTGTACGTCTTTTATCTATAATAGCTAAAGATGAGCCTATTCTTTTAGCAAAAGCACGAGCTCTTTCAACTCCGCCTGCATCGGGACTCACTGTAACGTATTCAGGTCCTTCTCCAAATTGCTCTTTCCAGGCCCTAGCCATGGTCGGAATTCCAAATAAGTGATCCACAGGACAATTAAAAAAGCCTTGGATTTGAGCAGCATGTAAGTCTACAGAAAGCACGCGATTTGCACCAGCTGTCGTTAATAAATCGGCCATGCATTTTGAAGTGATAGGAGCGCGAGGAGCTACCTTACGATCTTGGCGAGCATAACCATAGTAGGGAATAACAGCAGTTACAGAAGCAGCAGAAGCTCTTTTAAGAGCGTCTAAAATTATAAATAACTCCATATAGCTTTGATTCACGGGAGGACAAGTGCTTTGTATGACAAATACATCCTTGCCACGAACACTTTCTTTAATTTCAACTTGAGTTTCTCCATCGGCAAAACAGTTCACTTGTATTTGGCCCACGGTTATTCCTAAGATTTCGCAGACTTGTTTAGATAACTCTAAACTCGTGTTGCCTGCAAACACTTTAAATTGATTATTCTTTTTATCGCTCATTAGAGTCTCCATATGAGTGTTTTGTTTTTATCAGTCTAATCAAAAAATCAAATCCGCTTTAGCTATCTTCAGTCGTGATGTATACGCTGTTTTATTAAGCTTCGAGTTTCTTCAGAAACTGGTTCAACGCGTCTGCACGGTGTGATTTTTGTATTTTGTAACCAGGTCCAAGTTCAGCTAAAGTTTTTGTTTCTCCCTCTGGGATAAATACAGGATCATAACCGAAACCCATCTGTCCCACAGCTTTCGGAGAAATACTGCCTTTGAGAGTTCCCTCAAAAATCCATTCTTCGCCAGTTGGAGTATAGACAACTGTAACGCATTTGAATTGTGCAGTTCGTGGAGAGATGTTTCTAATCGTCATCATTTTCAAAAGTTTTGCCACATTTTCAGAATCACTTGCATTTGGCCCAGCGTATCGAGCCGAGTGAACACCTGGTAAGTTATTCAAGCCAGAAACTTCTAAACCAGAATCTTCTCCTAAAACCCAAGCTTGAGGTTTGATAGCTTTTAAAGATTTTGCTTTAATGCGAGCATTGTCTAAAAATGTCGCACCATTTTCAGGACGCGCGACAAAACCTTTGATCTCACCTTGGTGAAAAATTTGCAGCGACTCTAAAGTTTTTAGAGCTAATCTGTACTCATCAAGTTTGCCTTTGTTGCCTGTAGCAATCCATAATTCCATTTCTAAACCTCAATTATTCTTAAACAAGTTTAAAATATTCTCCAACAATAGTTTCTTGCGCTTTAAAAAGCTCTTTGCAACCAGCTTCTGCTAAAGTCATCATATCAAATAATTGCTGACGTGAAAAAGTTCCTTCTTCAGCAGTTCCTTGAACTTCAACGAATTCATTTTTGTGAGTCATGACAAAGTTCATATCAGTTCTTATTTCAGAATCTTCTTCGTAATTCAAATCTAAAAGAGGGATACGAGAGTTTTCATTTTGCTCAAACAAACCAACTGAAACCGCAGCAACATAACTTTTTAAAGGATTCGCTTTGATTTCGCTCAGGGCTTGTAATTTTTTACACGCAAGAGCTAAAGCCACAAAGCCCCCTGTTACAGCAGCTGTACGAGTGCCTCCATCCGCATTGATGACATCGCAATCGATAACAATTTGTTTTTCGCCAAGAAGCTTAAGATCAACACATGATCTTAAGCTTCTTCCGACTAAACGAGAGATCTCCTGAGTACGTCCTCCTGAAGAGGTTTTTTCTCTCTTCATACGCGTATGAGTAGAGCGGGGGAGCATGCCATATTCAGCTGTAACCCAGCCTTGGCCTGTGCCTACAAGCCACTGAGGAGCTTTGGCTTCGTAAGAGGCTGTGCAAAGAACTCTTGTGTTTCCAAATTCAATTAAAGCAGAGCCTTCGGCATAATCAGAAACATGTGGAGTAATTTTAATTTTTCTAAGTTGATGGGGAAGGCGGTTATCGTGACGGACGTAATTAGAAATAACTTCGAGATTTTGTGAATTTATCATGGTCACATAAGACTAAAATTGATCTTTAAAATCAAGGATTGTTTTGATAATAGTCTCAGCAATTTCGCTCTGACGCTGTTCGGTTAGTAATTTTTTCGCTTCACTTAAATTTGAGATATACCCAACTTCAATTAAAACTGATGGGATAGGGTTTTTTTCAATCACATAAAAAGGGGCGCGTTTAATAATTGTTTTAGAATCGAGCAAGTTTCTTTGAAGGATTTGATTGAATTTTAAACTTTTATGAGTGTGTCCAAAATCAATTAGATCATCAGTGATGGTTTTAATAATGTTTTGTTCTTTTTGACTGACATTTTCTACCTTCAATTCGCCTTGAGGGAGTTGTCGATAGGGCCTTAGGTGTTTCAAGCCCTTTTTAAAATAGAACTCCATTCCATTGACGCTAAGTGATGATGATGAGTTAGCATGTAAACTGATAAAAAGATCAGAATTAAGATTCTTTGCAGATTTAACCCTTTGCTCTAAAGATAAACTGGAATCTTCTGTCCGTGTGAGAAATATTTCAATTGAGTCGCGATAGAGTTCGGGGAGTTTTTCTCTAACTTTAAGAGCAATATCAAGAGTTATATGTGATTCTTTGAATGGTCCTCTTGACGCCCCGGAGTCGCTGCCACCATGCCCAGGATCAATAGCTACGCGAAACTTGCGGGTCTCAAGAGCCTCC
>JBKBTW010000206.1:0-4150 GCA_046291245.1 Pseudobdellovibrio sp.
AAAGTATAACTCAGAGAGACCCCATCAAACACTGGGTTACTTAACCCCGGATGAGTTTTTTGAAAAACAAACTCTCCAAAAAATTAGTTAAAATAAGTGTTGAATCCGTGGGTGCATTACAGCTTTTGGTAAAGCCGCTGTTAAACTTACGGCGTTTTTATCATCAGCCACGTAATCACGACTTGAAAGGGCTCCGTGCTTTAATAAAATTTTTCCTATTTTAGCTGTACCTTTTTTATATTGAGCTAGATGTTTTTGTGGGATGGGTTGAATACAAATATCTAAATACGTTGCCATATTAATTTCTCCTCATATGGCTTATATTGATTAATGTTCTATCCAAAGTCATCACTAAAGCAGCGTTACAGGCTTCGTATTCTCTGTAAGAGTTAATTCTTTATCGTCTATTTAAAAACTCCTAAGGAATCAAACTTTTCAAAACTAATTTTAATGGCTTTTTTAAGTTGATCTTCATGAAGGGCATAAATTAAATCATAGTTTTTATCAAAACCTTTTACGACACCTTTTAAAGCTTTAATAAAAAGTAACATCGTACCTTTAGATAAGTTGATGATACCTAAATACAATCCACCCCGAAAATTTTTAATTGATTGAATAATGGCTATTCTTTGTTCTTCTGTCTGCTGCATAATACTTTGAGCACTTTGAGGATAATTAACAGAAACTAAGAATTTTCTCTTAATTTTGCCTTAGGATCGATTCCTGGTTTAACGCGCACTTCATTTAAAATGCTTTTTGCCCAACTCATAGCGTAGCTTGTGTTTACGATGCTAATGTTAGTAAAATAGATTCTGTTGCTTTTTTCATAAAATCTTCTATAGGATTTATTTTTAATAAACATGCTTGAATACCTCTGCTGTAAAGACGGTCTACTGCTCAAAGCGATTTTATGTATTTTAAAGCATGTTATTATGAATTTTGAATTACTATAGACCTTTGAGCATATCAAAAACGAGAGTTTTACCGAGTTGTACTCCAGGTTGATTGAATGCATCTACGTCTTTGACTTCCGCTAATACGGCCACAAGTAGCTGAAATTGCATAAATAGAAACGACATTGTTTCTTCATCTAAGGCATTAAGCTCGTACATCAGTGTAGAGACTCCAGATAATTCAAGTCCTTTTTGCGTAGCCAAGGCTTCGGCGCGAATTAAATCTCCAAATTTTTTTTCATTGAGCATTTTAGTTTCTTTAAATAACAAGCTTTTAGTTATATTCGCGGAAGTATGCTGTAGACCTACCCCTTGCTCTATAGAGTTAAACCTAAAAAATGCTACAAATTTATTTTTAGGTCCTTCAATAACTTGCTGTAAAATAGAGTGCTGATCATAAGTTCCTATAGCCGCCATAGGAGTGCTAAATTCAAATGCTGACTTTCCTTTTCTATTTTGTTTTTTACCTAAAGATTCAGCCCACAGTTGCTGTAACCACCCACCAAACCATCTCATGTATGAACTATAAAACCAAAACAATGAGATATTTTCCCCGCGCTCAAATGAAGATAAATATTGGTCTACAAGTATTTTTAATGTTTGTTTATCCTTTAAAGCTTGTTGAGCACCTGACGTGATTTTTTCTAAAGAAAATCCCAAGTAAGCTGCAACAACTAAACCTACAGGTGATAGCACTGAATACCGGCCTCCTACATTTAATGGAATTTCTAGACACGGACGTTTATGCTCTATGGAAAGCTTATGTAAAGTGTTTTGAGTTAATTCAGTTATATAATAAGTATCTTCCCATAAAGATCTATTAAGTATTTTATATTGCTGGTCAATCCATTCGAGACACCACAGAACTTCAATTGTTGTTCCTGATTTTGATACAAATAACCACCCTATTTTTTGCTCTTTGTTTTTGAGCAATATAAGGATTTCAGATGCTAGCTTTGTATCTGGATTATCAAAAAATGTTATCTTTGTATGAGGGGCAATTTCTGTAAATGCCCGAGCCCCCATGCTGCTGCCACCAATGCCGACAACGACGAGATGATCATATTTATTTTTTAAATCATGTCCTAAGGCGCGAGATTGATTAATTAAATCTTCGCGATATGGAAGAGTCAAAAAACCTATATTTTGGTTCGATAAAACGGAATTCAATGCTCTTTCAACTTCATTATCTGAATGCATGTGCTGACTGACTTTAAAACAATGGATTTTCATAATATTATTCACAGCAAAGTTTGATCCGTTTTTCATAAATCGATACTGCCTTTTTTTACAAATAGCATCAAGCTTTAATCTAGAATTTAATATCGTACAGTGTGTTGATAAACTCTTTTAAAAGCTCAATTAACTGACTTGGCGACAACTTTAGCCCTAGCAACTGTTCGACTTCACTTGGAACTTCAAAGTCATAGCTTTGAAACACACTTCCAGTTTCGTTTGATTTAATCCATTGCTCCTCAAACTGCTTATCATGCACGGCTGCCAAATTAGGATTGAAAATGTCTATTTGCTCTTCACGAAAAGCACCATACATTGTGTTGAAATCTTTATTTGCGGAACCAGAAATTAAAAATTTTCCATCTACAGATAATGTTTTAAAATGATAATCCTGAGAAATCTGACTATTTACGACAGTTTTTTTAAACTTTACTTGTATTTTATATTTTGCCAATTCGCTTAAGTACAACAAGTTTGGAAATCCTTGTGGCTTAGCTAAAGGTATTGGTTCCAAGATGATTCTAATGTCGAGATTTGGATTATTATTTTTCACTTTAATAAGAGCATTTATAATTCTTCTTTCGAATAAAAATTGCTCTTTAATAAGAATTTTTTTCTGTGCGAATAAAATTGATTGTATAACCTGATCAATAATATTCGTTCTCGAAGAATCAACATTGTTCAGGCCTGTTCGTAAAACCGTACTTCCTTTGATCGGCACTATAAAAGACTTGTTCTGTGCATATCCTTTGATATCTCTATTTAAAAGATCAAACGGTTTTAAAATAGTCGTTGCCATAGCTTCAACAGTTGTACCTAAAGTGATATCACCATTGGCCCATCCATTTTTAAATATATACATTAAATATTGAGGAGAGTATTTATCCGCTTTGTTGATCAAAGCGGCTTTCATATCATCATAATAATCATCTAATACAACATGAGCTGCTGGTCCTTGTATTTTAACAACGTCGTCATAGCAAACTGCACCCGATGAGTCTGTTAAATTTTTTGATCCCACATAAGCCACGGCTGTTTCTGTATTCATACCATCAATCACTATAACTTTACTATGATCTGATTGCGCACGACCATATAAAGATAAATGATTTTGGATTCCCGTGTTGAACAACAATCCATCAGTTACAGTCTCCTGTAAAACAAAAGGTAACCCTGACTTACGTCCTTCAATATAAGACTCAAGAATAATAATGTTTTTCGGGTATTTTAAAGATGTAGCTAATAAAAAGTTAAATACAGGTCGCATCTCATTTTCGTAACCGAAATGATTGATGTTATCTCTTAGAAAAAATATTTTAAAATTAGGATTTTTTTGTATTTTAAGCAATAAATGGTGAGCCAAGCTAGCTCCTGTTGTTCCTCCTAAAAAGAACATATCCATAAACATAGACTCTTGAGCCTTATCAATACTTTGAATGAGATCAGAGAAAAAAGTATTTTTTTGAGACCAGACAGGATGATTATACACTGTAGGTATACCATTCTTATCTGTAAATGTATTTAGAAGATCTGCATTCTGAAAGCTTTGCAATGAACCTTGAGATTTAAAGTTAAAATTTTGAGTTAAAATGTATTTAACAGAAGCCATCTTTTCTACAAGGTTTTGCGAAACATCATTGTAAGTGAAATAATTAAGATTATTACCTTGCAACCAACCTGTTGTCGATATCGCGTGTCCTGGGTGATTTATGAAGTTATTAGCCAAATTAACTGCAAAAAATGGAATATTCATTTTTGTCTGGCTAGGTAAAGTAGCTAAAACCTTAGGAAAAGTACTATTTATACAACTTGCGACCATTTGAAATGGACTGTAGTTATATTCTGCTGTGTACTTGAAATTTAAAACAGGAGCAAAGCATTTAGCAAACTGTTGATCGTAAGTTTCGATACCTGCTTGATTTATAGATTTAAAATATCTGAAATAGTCCTTAGCACGAGCT
>JBKBTW010000005.1:0-35136 GCA_046291245.1 Pseudobdellovibrio sp.
GTTTATTGAAAGATAAAGGTTATAACGTCACGGGAAGTGATTCAAACCCGTATCCACCTATGTCTACACAGATTGAAAGTTTAGGGATTACAATTCAAAAACCTTACAGTAAAAGCAATTTAAATCCAGTGCCTGATTTTGTTATTATTGGAAACGTGATATCTGCGAGCAATGAAGAGGCTCAAGAGGTGATTAATCTCAAAATTCCGTGTTGTTCGCTGCCTCAAGCGATGGGTGAGTTCATTATTGATGATAAAATATCTTATGTGGTTTCAGGTACACACGGAAAAACCACAACAACATCTTTGATGTCATGGGTGTTGGAATTAGCTGATCAAGCTCCAGGTTTTTTAATTGGTGGTATTCCTAAAAACTTCGCGCAAAGTTTTCGTAACGCTCAGAAAAACGTGTTTGTCATCGAAGGGGATGAGTACGATACAGCTTACTTTGATAAAGTTCCAAAATTTATTCACTACAAACCTAAGAATGTTATCTTAACATCTGTGGAGTTTGATCACGCGGACATATACGCAGATTTTGACGCTGTTAAATCTGCATTTGTTCGCTTAATGAAGCTTATTCCTTCAGATGGTGTTTTAATTTATTGGGGCGATGATGAGAATGTTTCTGAAGTTTCTAAGAGCTGTTTAATCGCAAACAAACACTCGTATGGATTTATGAAACATAATGATTTTAGGTGCGAAGTTACAGAGCAAACAGAGGGCTATACAAAGTTTAACGTCTTTTTTAAAAATGATTTATTAGCTAATTTTGTAACAACAATGACTGGCAAATATAATATTTTAAATGCGACTGCCGTCATAGCTCAAGCTTATAAAAATAATATTTCTTTAGATGCTGTCATGAAGGGGATATCTACATTTACAGGTGTAAAGCGTAGACAAGAGATATTGGGTGAGCCTGGGGGAGTATTGCTTATTGAAGACTTTGCCCATCATCCAACCGCTGTAAAGCAAACGGTGCAAGCGATTCAAAATAAATATAAGAATAGAAAAGTTTTTTCCGTTTTTGAACCTCGATCTGCAACATCTCGACGTAAGGTTTTTCAAAAGGATTATGTCGAGGCTTTTTCAGAGTGTCATGAGGTGATTTTAGCTCAAGCTTTTGATCAGGGAAAAATATCAGAAGATAACAGATTTTCTTCAGAAGAACTGATGAGTGATTTAAAAACTAAAAATGTTAAAGCTCAAGTTTTGCCTTCGGCAGACTCGATCGTTGAATATTTAAAATCAACAGCTCAAAAAGGCGATGTCATTTTGATTATGTCAAACGGTGGCTTTGATGGAATTTATCAAAAACTTTTTAAAGCTTTAGGGTAATCTAGTATTTCCTTGGTAGCTTAATTTATAAGCTTCTTTGTGGATGACTTAGAGTGGGCAGTTTAGATTGATATAAATTTATTCAAATTTAAATTTAAGTTTAAGGCTAGACTTAATGCGCTTTGCATAATGAGTCACTATTTGAACTATTTTATTGATAGTTTTTTGCTCTGTTTTTAAAAATCTATATGGCAAAAAAAGACGGCGAACTTACTCCACTGATGAAGCAATATTGGGATATTAAATCACTCCATAGCGATAAAATATTACTTTTTCGGATGGGTGATTTTTTTGAAATGTTTTATGATGACGCTGTAAAAGCTGCGCCAATTCTAGGTATTACACTTACTCAAAGAAATAAAAAATCAGAAGATCAAACTCCAATGTGTGGAGTTCCATATCATTCAATCTCTGGTCCTATTAATAAGCTTTTGGCATCTGGGTTAAAAGTAGCTATTTGCGATCAGATCGAAGATGCAAAGTTTGCCAAAGGTTTAGTGAAACGTGCTGTGACACGTATTTTAACTCCCGGGATGGTTTATGATTCGGACACTCTAGAATCGACACAATCTCATTATATTGTCAGCGTTGGTGAGAAGGCTTTAAGTTTTATTGATACAACAACAGGGGATTCTTTTTATTTTGTTGTAGATGGTCTTGATGCTCAATTAAAATTGATTCAGCTTATGCCTGTTGCTGAAGTCGTTGCTGATTTTAAAAAATTGTCAGCACATGATGTGGAGACCTTAAAAAAGACATTTTCTTTAGTGACTGATTTTTCTGTTGATACGCAAAAACTTCCAAATATTCCAATTACGGCAGATTTGCTTTATCAGTATGTTTTGAGTTTAGCAGATGAGAACATTTCTAAAATTCTTAAACCATTTGTAGAAAAGGATGTTGAGCACAGACTTCACTTATCCCAACAAACGTTAAGACATCTTGAGATTTTTAAAACCTATAAAGGTGATGAGCAGGGAAGTCTTTTTCAGGCGATTAACCGCACTAAAACATCTGCTGGGGCTAGGCTCTTACGTCAGTGGATATTGTTCCCTCTTCGTAATAAGTCAGCTATTGAGAGACGTTTAGATCTCATCCATTTTTTTAGAGAAGATTTGTATCTTATTAAAAAGATAAGAGAAATCTTGTCAGGTATGGGTGATATCGAAAGACGCTTATCTAAAATAGCTATGCCTCAATGCAATGCTCGTGATTTGATAAGTCTTGCAGATTCTTTAACCTATGCAGTTGAGACGTATGATAAATCTAAAAATGTTTTAAATACAAAATTAGATACTAATTTAATTGAATCGTTAATAGCAGAAATCAAAAAAACTGTATCTGAAGAAGCTCCACTTACTTTAAAGCAGGGGCATATTATTCAAAAAGGTGTATCTCCTGAGTTAGATGAGTTGATTGAACTATCTACAAATGCTCATACTCATATTGAAAAGCTTGAACAAAAAGAACGTGAATTAACCGGAATTAATTCGCTTAAAGTGAGATATAACAATGTGTTTGGTTATTACATTGAAATAACACATTTACATAAAGATAAGGTGCCAACGCATTATCAACGTAAACAAACATTAGCTAACGCTGAAAGATTTTGTACTGATGAGTTGATAGAGCTTGAGAAAAAAGTATTATCCGCACAAACAAGACGTAATGAGCTTGAGTACGCTATTTTTGATCAGTTAAGAACTAAAGTTTTAAATCAAGCACATCATTTATTAATGCTTTCTAGTTATTGCAGTGAGATCGATGTTTTAAGTGGTCTTGCTTGGTTAAGCTTAGAAGAAAGCTATTGCAGACCTCAATTTAGCGATAAAAATGAACTTCACCTTAAGCAATCTCGCCACCCAGTGGTAGAACAGTTTTTAAGAGGAAAGTTTATCGCAAACAACGTGCAATTACAAAAAAGTGATTGTTATTTGATTACTGGTCCCAATATGGCTGGTAAGTCTACTCTTATGCGACAAGTGGCTTTAACAGCTTTATTAGCACAAATGGGGTCTTATGTTCCAGCCGAGGAGGCTTTACTTCCTCTTTATGACTCTATTTTTACACGTATTGGCGCAAGTGATCAGTTAAGTGAAGGGTTATCAACTTTTATGGTTGAGATGACAGAAACCGCACAAATGATCCAACAAGCAACGGGGAATTCTTTATTAATTTTAGATGAAGTCGGGCGCGGAACAGCGACATTTGATGGGTTATGTTTAGCACAATCAATTTTAGAGCACATTTTAAATGAAGTTAAATCCCATGTTTTTTTTGCAACTCATTATCATGAGCTAACATCAATGGATTCAGTCTTTAAACAGATTAAAAATGTTCATATGAAGATTCATGATAAAGGAAAAGACATTGAATTTTTACACGTGCTCACATCAGGCCCAGCAGGACAAAGTTACGGGGTTCAAGTCGCTGAGCTTGCGGGACTTCCAAAGTCTATAACTGAGCGAGCTAAAAGTTTATTGATACACCTTGAATCAACTCAATTAGATATCAGCCGCGTAAATGGATCTCAGCAAATGAGTTCATCTTTACATGCTACTCCTTCGCTTAATAAAACAAAAAAGCAAGTGTCACAAAATCAAATGTCTTTATTTTCTACCGATGACGACGTAGTTTCTTTGAAAGATAATGAAGTGATTATTTCAAAAGATGATCTAGAGAAAGCTCACAAAGCGAATGAACTCGTAGCTGAATTAAAAAAGTTTTCTTTATCTAGCACATCACCTTTACAAGCGTTAAATCAAATTGCTCAATGGCAAGAAAAACTTAATTAAATAACAAATTAGGTTATGAAATTTAAAAGTGTCCAAGGACTCTTATCCATTGTAAATTGAGACGAAAGGGGTTTTATGAAAGTCTTGTTATTATTGAGTTTGAGTTTTTTTGTTTTACCAGTTTTTGCATGTCCAGATTTTTCAGGACAGTATAACATAGAAGGGGATGGGGAAGGTTCAATTATAGCGACTGTTAAAATTTATCAAAAGCGTTTTTTTAAAGATGAAGATCTTATGACTGAAGGGCGTTCTGAAACTTTTTACGTTGATACTCAACAATTAACAGTGAACAAGTCTTTTTCTAGATCCTATTATGATGCAGATCGAAATATTACGGTAGAGTCGGTCTCTGAAGATGGAACTTTTTCTGAAGACACTTTTTTAAGAGTGAAGTAGGTCTAAATCTCATTTTGAGAAAAGATTTATGCTGTTGACCAAAATAACCGATAAGTGTCCATGTGAGGACGTTTATGGGAAGAGGTTTTTGCTTTAATACAGCCAAGTGCTTTTCAAAAATAAAATATGGACTTAAGATTCTTGCAACTGTTTTAATAAGTTTTTTAGTTGCATCCTGCAACCCGTGGTCAGGAAGTTCAATCGTCGACATCCCATCTTTGACTTTACCCTCATCGTCACCTCCTGGAGGATCAACAGGCGGGGGTGGTTATGTGCCTCTGCCTTCAGGAAATTTAAGTGATTTGGTGAACTATAAACTCTCTTTGGATGGGCCAGCGCTATCAGCGACCAACATTGGTTCAGATTTGTATTTAACTGGATCTTTTACAAAATCAGCTAGTAACGGCAAATTAGGTGTTTTGTTAACGCCTAATCCTACTACAGGAAAATACAATGTAAGTAGCTTGATTCCAGATATAAGAGGCACGATTTTTTCAACGGCTGTCGATAGTCAATATAACATTTATCTTTTAGGCTTGATGTACGTCGATAGTAACCTGAGTGTAACGCGATCTTTAATAAAACTAAAACCTGATCTTACAATAGATAATTCCTTTCCTGATTTTCACATCACGTGGCCATCTTCGTGGTCTACGCTGGAGCCAGCGAGTTTGGTGGTGAAAAACAACAAGCTTTATGCAACCGGTATCTTCACAGACGTGGAAGGCTTAGGCAGATATGGGGCTTTTTCTGTCAATTTGGAAAATAACCAAATCACCGCCTGGAATCCTCATTTTATCGGAGGAGCCATCATCGCACATGAAACAATGAATTCAATAACCTACATAAAACCCAGTGAGCTGCATGGAAACAATAATTCAGGATACCATCTGCTCAATAAACAAGGGCAATCCACTGTGTTGTATTCATCAAACAATCAAATTTATATTGATAAATCACAGACAAAAATTTACGAATCGAGATACTCATCTGGGAGTCATAGACTGAGGAAGTTAAATGCCAATTTCACGTTGGATTTGAGCTTTACGGAGATTAACATAGGCAGTAATTACATGCAGATTTTAATTCTCAAAGATCGAGTTGTCGTATTTAAAGAAAATAATGCATACCAAAACTCAACAACAAAAAAATATTTTTTTACAGTGTATGATCATAGCGGTAATCTTCTTTACGATACGCCGGAATTTACGGTGACGACGCCAAATATTTATAACTTACCAACTATGTTGCTTGAAACAAACGATCAGAACTCAATCTATTTAGCTGATGATTTTCCAACAGATTTTAGCTCTTTTTCAGGCTCAGGGCAAAACACTGTTCGTGATATCCCTTTTGCTGAATTCATTTTTGGAGCTTCAAGCGCGGAAATAACGTCTTTTTACCCTGCAAATCTTTGGAGCGATTTGTTCACAGATTACGGAGGTAATCCTACGCCTTCCAGTAAAAGGTTGGAAAAAATCATTTTTGACAGCAACATGTTGACGCTGGCTCATTTCAATCAAGGTTTTTACACTTACAATGGCACTACTCTTTTGCCGATAAGTCGGATTGATACGAATGTTGGATATAATAAAATTTTAATTTCAGGAACAAAAATCATTCATATTGGAACTTATTATATCAACTCAGCATGGAGGAGTGGAATCGTAGCGTATGACAGAGTGACTGGATCCATGGATAACGCTGTGTTAGATGTTTCAAATCCGACCGTGTTTGATTTTTCATTGCCTGAATACGTTGGGATGGTCGACAACACTTACGTCGCAAACGGCGAGGTGTATCTATATTCAAATGGCACCAATAAAATGCTCGTTTTTGGATTGGATGGAACTCACAACATCTATGATATGCCTAGCAATATGGGTTCAGTTTGTAATTTTAGGTTTGATTCTGCTTCGGGTGTTTGTTTTAAAGGTACAAATTACGGAGGCGTATACGATGCGGGAGTATACACTCTTAACACACAAAATGACACCTTGGTTTTACCAAGTGCAAATTTTACTTCGGGGACTCAAAGTTTAATAAATTCACAAAGAAAGCTTTTGGCCTATGCTCGAAATTCGAAATATGAAGCTGTCATAGCGCAAATGCCTAATCTAAGTTACAATACAAGATTGTTTGTGTTTGATGTGACTTCCAATGCTTTGGTTTATGAAAAATTTGTGCACGTTCACAATAAAGCTCAAATGGTTTTAAGTGATGACATCTTGTATTTGGCTAATTCATCTGTTGTTGCAGATCCTACGGTTTTTAATGGATCATTATCTCCAAGTCAGTGTCCTAATTACTCAAGTTCATGTTCTGTGGTGAACAACTTTGCTGCGATTAACATTCCAAACTCTCAAATTCTGCAGGACTTTAACAGAGTGGGTTCTCAATATTCACCTGGCCCGGATTTGAACAACAATTGGATTTACTACACAATTTTTAAATTCAAAAATGATGTTATGATCACGCGCGGAACCCAAGAGGGGTTTGATCAAAATTTACCAGAACCCATTTATTATCACGCCTATGATGCAGACACAGCAAATCCTCTCAGTTTTGAAGATGACTATTTAAAATTCACTCCACAAAATGATTACCGTTATTACACTCATCCACTGCAGTTAGCTGCTGGAAAAGTCGCATTTATCATTGGAACTCCTATTACCTATAATCTGGTGACCTTATCGCCTGTGATTAAAATACCGAGTGATACTCAGGTTCCTGAACCTTTAAGTATTAATGCCCCTGTTCTAGCAGCTGAAAACTTAAATGATAAGTTACTTGTGATCAATCAGGGCGCAACGCTGTTAGAAGGCGAAGCCGTCACTTCACCTCTTGTGGTATATGATCCTGTTTCAGGAACTGTCACAAACCTTAATATAGGCGCACTCGGTCAGATGTTCACTTCTGCCACGAAAGCTAAAATTTTACGTTCAGGAAACCAAGCCTTTATCACCACGGATTACGGGGCGCTAGCTGTGACCATGGATTCATCAGGACAATTTGTTGTTCAACCTTATGCCATTATCGCGGGAAACAACACGAGTTTAATTTCATTTGCTCTGGGAGCTGATCAGATTTTTATGGTTGGATCAATAGACGAGTTGGCTATAACAGATTTAAATATGCAAAATCCAGTGATGAGCCATCTTTCGAGTTCAACTTTTGTCAAAGCTAAAAATGTAAATACTTTATTCTCAACGGGTGTGGGGCAATTTGAAAGTGTCAATGGAATCACTTTAGACCCGATGATGGGAAACCTATCTTCAATGGGTGCTGATCCAGCCTCTTTGGAAATTGTTAGCGGATCAGTTATTATAGCGGGTGTGAGTCATGTAGGTGTTACTCCTTCATCTTTGGCTAAATATAATATTATCAATGAAGCATTTGACACGAGTTTCATCCACACTGCGAGTTTGACGTTCTCGAATATGACGATTCCTAATTTAATCACCAACATCATAAAAATAGATGACGATCATCTGCTCATGAATGGATTGATAGATACTTTTGATTCACAAACTCTAAGCACTTATGCCCCCATATTAAAAATAAGTGATGGTTCATTGCAAACTTCATCCATGAGTTTGTATTCGCTCGTGGGTGTAGGGAAAATATTTAAAATTCCATCAGGAAATTATATTAAAACATCAATCCTTGGAGGAAACGCTTTTGAGATTGAGGTGTATTAAAAGAAATAAACTCAATATACTACGTAATATAAATCCAATATACTACGTATATATAATATCCAGGGAAGTTTGACAAATTTATGACTTTTGATTTTCGGAAGTTGCTGCGCCAGCTTTAGTGCCTTTGTGTGAGCGCCAATTGTAATCTTCGCCTTTGATGTAACGATTTTGCCAGTCGTCCCATTTGCGTTTTGGAAGTTTATGAGCAACGCGACCTTTGTCGTCGAAAATGTCAGCGTCTTTACCTAATAAGAAATCAGCGATGTTTTTTAAAATTCCCATGAGATTATACTAACTACATTTTTGGGTTTGCGCAAATATCAATATACTCTAAACCTTTTTCTTCACCCGGATATTGACCGCCAGTTAATTGTTTATAGCACTCTTTTGCGGCAATTTTGTAGGCGGCTTCTTTAGATTCTGCATTAATTTTAATCGCTTGGCCTGGACTTTTAAATTTAAATGTATATGTTTGAATATTCGCTGAGGCAAATGATGAAAAAAGACTTGTTAATGTTATGGCTAAAGTCGTGATTTGTGTTTTCATATAAACCTCGCTTTTTAAAAGGGTTGTACTCAATACTTAATGCAAAAAATGGTGCCAAGCTGTGCTTCTTATTGAAGCGCTTTAAAGCAATAGGTTTGACTTTAAAAAGAAGAGCGTAAATTTGTTAGACAACTGAAAGAGTGACCCTGATCATACGTTTCATCTTGATACAACTCTCAGAGAGGGGATCAAGCAGATCAAGGATGAAGATTTAGTTTAAAGTCATTCGTAAAAGATGATAAGACAGTTAAAGTATGTTGTTTAAGTATTCATTGCCACAGGTTTATCAAAGCTTTCTAAGTCGTGAGATTTTATCGTTGGATATTAATGAAACAAAAGCGACCTGTGACAAATGTTTACGCGCAAGGGATAAGCGGTTTCCTTACCCCTATAAAGAAAATTTAAAATGCTGTACTTTTGTGCCCTTCATTCCTAACTTTGCTGTGGGTGGAATTTTAAGTGAAAAACTCGAGGGTGCTGATTTAATTTATAGTTTTATCAAAGAAAAGAAATTCACTTTACCGCTGGGTGTATTTCCTGACTTTGATTATCAATACAGATTTCAGAATAAATCTAAGCAAGATTTTGGGCGCGACGAAAACCTCCTGTGCCATTACTATGATAAAAAACAAAATCGTTGTTCTATATGGAAGTACAGAGGAGTTGTGTGTACAACTTTTTTTTGCCGCAGCTCTTACGGGGCAAAAGGAAATGTTTTTTGGGAAAGCGTAAAAGATTATTTGAGTTACGTAGAAATGGCTTTGGCAGAGGATTGTTTGGTGATGAAAGATTTTTCGCCTCGTGATATCTCTGATCAGCTATTTTTTTTAAATAAGACTGAGTTCAATAAGAGTGAGATTAAGCAAAAAACTATTTCTGAAAAAGATTGGAGGCTTTACTGGAATGGTTACAGTGATCCAGTCAGTTTTTATATTTCATGCTATGATCTTGTAAAAAAACAAAAGAGATCATCCTTTAAAGAAATTATTGGTGAGCAAGGTTTAAAACTTGAAAAAAATGTAAAGGAGTTAGGTCGATGTCTATAGAGCAAAAGGCACAATTGATAGTTCAACAATTTTCAAAAGCCTCAGATTGGGAACAGAAGTATGAAAAAATAATTGAACTAGGTAAATCTTGGAACGGTTTAGCTGATGAATTTAAAGTTGACGATTTGAAAATCAAAGGTTGCCAATCTCAAGTGTGGATCAAAGCGGAGCTTAAAGACGGACGCTTGATTTTGTCTGGTGACAGTGATGCTTTAATAGTTCGAGGATTGGTCGCAATTGTATTATCTGTTTACAATGATAACACGCCCGCTGAGATTTTAAAATATGATTCACATTTTTTAACAGAAATAGGTTTGGACTCAGGTCTTTCGCCTAGCAGAACAAATGGTCTTTATTCAATGATTAAGCAAATTAAATACTATGCCACTGCGTTTAATTATTTACTTTCAAAATAAGACTAAATACCATAAATAGGTGGAAGTAATTAAACATAATTTTAAGTCTATAAGCACAGTTGTTTTGGTCTTGGGTGTATTACTACAAATTCAAGTTTCAGAGGCTGCTCGTATTAGAATGCGTAAAGTCAAAGAGTATCCTAAAGTTTGTGAAGTTATGGAAGAGGATAAGTTTTTATCTCGCTCTGATCGTAGAATTTACAGCACGTTAAGAAATAGTGTGATTTTTGACTCTGATGTGTCGCTTGTGAATGATCTGGGTAAAAAGATTTGCCTTTGGTCATACGATAAGTGGATCCCATTAGGTGATCTTTCGAAGTATAAGTACTATATTGATGAACCCAAAAATATACTTTATTCATACGCTCAGTTAGATAATCAATATCATGTAGCAAGAATCAGTTTAGATGATTGCACGATAAGTGAAGTTGAAATTACCGATAAGCTTGAGCTTCCTAAGTGTGAAAAGAAAAAATCGAATCGTAAAAGTGTGAAGAGAAAAGTTGCGAATCAATCAAAAAAAGCAACTTCTTCACAAAAATCTAAGAAGAAATAAACAACCAACTTAAGTAAAATCCATAGAGACTTAGCCATGTCCAAAAAAAGCGGTTAAGTCCAAGAGTTATAAAAATAATAAAATGAAATATTACACCACAGACAAGGTAGGCCATTGAAAAGCTATTTCGTAAAAGTAAAATGGGGCTTGAAAGCTCAAATATAATCATACTTATAGACAATATTTTATTTAACTTGAGTTGTTTAAGGAAATGAACAAATCTTAAATTAAGAGGGTATTTGTTTTGTAAGATGTCGATGTGATCTAGCTCATGACCTGAGAGCCATTTTTTGTTTTTCACTTTAACTAGGCCTGCCACAAAGTACGATAAAATTAATTGTAGGGAAAGATAGGTTAGTAAGGCCTTTAGTAAAAGTAATTCTGGAGCAAACTTGATATAATGTGTATTTGTTAAATAAATGATAAGTAAGATTGCTGTAAGACCAATAAATGAATCAGATCCTCCGTTGAGGGGATGTTTTAAGAGTGTATAATTCAATAAAATAAATACAAGTGCAGCTATGTAAAATGCGGGATGCGTATTCATGATTAAGCTGAACGACAATGTAGATATGATAATGGTGTTATTAAATAAATATAAGTTAGTCTTTCTTAAGTAAAGACATTTTAATTTTTTTAAAGAAAGCAAATTTTCTACAGAAAATAAAATATTAACCAATGCAAAAAAAACAAGAGCATAATGAAAACTAGTGGTCATGGATTTGCCAATTTAAAGTGGTGATAGTGTCAAAATTTTTTCCATAACTCACATCAATAATGCGAATTTCAACTTCTAATACTTTAAGTGAGTGTTTTAAATTGCAACCTATGTAATGGTTAAAATGCTCTTTGAACTCATCAATAGATATTTTTTTATAAATTAAGCCATTGATAAGATAATTTTCAATAGCTAATAAAGAGTTATTTTGTTGATTAAAGAATAAATTTTTTAATGGGTGTATTTTGTTAAAATGAGTAAAATTATTCCACTCAGTCCATTTGTTAGATTGAGGCTGTGTGTATCTGTATTGTAGAGTCTGGCAATTTGAAAGTGTGTTGAAAAAACGCCAAGAAGGAATAAGAAACTTCAAAAGATGAGTCATATTGAAAAATAATAATTCTCTTAAGGGTAAAGATCTAGTCTAGTTGTTTATTATTTTTTATCCGTATTTATCCGAATTCCGGATTTTATATTTTTTAGAATGTTTATATTCATCCAATGATTTTAAAACACGGTTTGAGTTTTGCTTAGTAGCGATATTGAAGAAGTGTTTTGAGGAATTTGAATATTTTTTAAATACATTTTGATTATAATTGGGGGATGTTATGGGTTTTAAATGGGCTTATTTATATGTTTTGCTAACAGTTTTAATGAGCCTTTTAGGCTGTCAAAAGGATGGATCGTCACCATCATCTGGTCACTTACCTGTATCTAAAGGTGAGGTAGTAAAACCAGTTGAAAAAAAAGATGATATTACTGAGGTTTTGGATAATGGTGTTGTTTTTGAGTTATCAAAGCTCGTTCCCTTAAGTCGGGATCTTTCTAATGTTAAAGAATTTAAACAGAATTTAAACCGGTATAAAGTTCAAATTTCTATTCCAGAAACTGTATTTGTACAAGGTGGCTTGGAAATTAGACGAAGTTTAGATGCTTCATCTTTTAGACCTATTTACGAAAAATTAGAAAAGTACAACGCTCAGTATATAAATGGCAAGTATGTGTTAGTTGATAACTTGGATTCTATCTGGCGGCCTAGAGATTTCTCTCCTAAAAAACTAACGTACAAAATTTATATTGATGGTGTTGACACAACAGAAAGTTTTAAACCTGAAGAGTTGTACCCTGATTTTATCATCGAAGGAAAAAGGGGAACATCAATAGAGTATAACTCTAAGGATGAGCCGATTCCTGTCATTCAAACCTTAAAATCCTATGAAATGGCCTCAGCTATTTATAAATTTGGAGTTTTGCTTTTAGAGGAAAATGCAACCCTTAGAACTGAAGGGTATACTGTCACATTTATCGCAGACAGATTTATTTCTTACGGAGAGATAGAAACATTTGCGAAGTTCCCTGAAGAAGCTAAAGCCATGAGTGGAGTAGATGCGGAATTGTATTTTTATGATCAACCTATGGCTGGGCAGCATGGTGGAAAAATCACTATTAAGGCGCGTGAAGCCAATGGTCTTTTAAAAGTTTATTTACGTGGTGGTGATGGGGCTAAAGGACAAAATGCACCTGAGCAAACAGGAATCGGCCAAGTAGGTGCTGCGGGATTAGCTGGTGAGCTTGAGCAAATATGTGAAGGCCCCATACGTGGCCCACATAGACTTCGTCCTTTAATGTATAAAGGCGCTTGTCATTCCTATTGCGCTAAAAATCCAACAAGCGGAGCGCAAGGTGGTCAAGGCCCTAAAGGACATAAAGGTTACAAGGGGCAACGGGGTGGAAACAGTGGCTCTATAGAAATAGAGATTGCTCAAGAATCTGATCTTAAAGTTTATTACAGAAGAGTAGCCGGCAAAGGTGGAGCTGGTGGAGATGGAAGTGATGGGGGTAAAGGTGGAGCTGGTGGTCCTGCAGGAAGCACTCCTCGAGGCTGTACTGCTGCAAGTGTTGGTCCTGAAGGGTTACGAGGTGAAAAAGGTGACTCTGGTGACCAGGGAGAAGATGGAGTTCTCGAAGATTGTGTGTTGATGATTAATCATATAAAGCGTGAGTTCAATAGATAAATATTTAGTGCTCTGTTAGATCATTAAAAAAATAACAATCTGTAAATTATAGAAATTAAGGATTAAATTATGCAAAAATTAATTATTTATGTGTGCTGTTTAACATTGTTAGGCACGTCATGTTCTCCAAGAACCACGTATACAACTCAAATTGTTACCCCTGATAAAACTAAAGAAAATCTAAATGATAATTTAAATGATACACCCATCACTCAAAGTGAATTGTTTGACTTTTATAAAACTCTCACTCAAGCAGAATATCCTAATATAGCTTTAGCGGAAGCTCTGGCGACGCTTTTAAAGGAGCAAGATCCTGCTTTAGTGATTAACCTGCGTCGGCAGATGCAAGATCAAGGTTTTGATATGCCAGATGTGATGGATGAGCAGTGGCAACAAACCAAAAAATTACTCATTGTTGGTCCGTCTTCAGCACTTAACAATAAAGCGCTTTTGCAAAACACAGTAAATTTAAATCTCAAAACTCTCGAAAAGAGCAATTCTTTTGATGTGCAAATAAATACAAAAGTAATTGGCTACACTCAGTCTCTTGCTTTGCAAAGTATTTTAAAATCCTATGATGAACAAGTTAAAAGTGATAGTGCAAGTATTGCTGGTGATATAGTCGCGCAACTTAAAGAATCCCGGCCAGCACTTTTAGATAAGATAGACGCAACAAAAAACTCTAAAAATAGAGATGAACAAATAGAAAAAATTATTATCTATTTAAAGCAGGCTGATCAATTATTTATACGTTATGGGGTTTCAGATGCAGATGCGTCTAAATTAATTTTATACTCGGCTGTGGCTGGAGTGATGGCCTCAACAATAGCGCAACATGTGACTGTGCAAAAACTTATAAAAGTTGGGCAAAGACTGAATGACTTAGCCGATCAAGCTAAAAAGATCATAACCTTGGTTAGAGAAGTGCAATCCTATGGTGAGCAATTCGCAAATCACAGTAGAGCTTTAAAACTTTCTATGGATCAAGTCTATACTGAAGCTAAAAAGATGGATTTAAGTATTGAGAACGATGACATAAAGCTTTCGCCAGATGGAAAAAAAGCTGCAAAAGCTATTTTAGATGATGTTTTAAATGGTAATTTTAAAAAACAGATTTCATCTGATGAGATCGCTAAAGAGCTGAACATTAAAGGCTTTTTTGAAAAAGAACGCAAACTCAGAAATAGCGTACAAAATTTTGTTAATGCTGCTGATGGAAGTGTAAAAGCGTTTGATAATATTTTAGCAACCTCTCTTCAGATTACAGCAGCATTAAGAATTAAACTCAGTCCCAATGTGGTCAAAGCTATTGATGTGGCTAATAAAATCTCCAAAGGTGTTCAATTGGCCTCTGCTGTGTCGACAGCTTTTTCTACTGGAGGTTTTGTAGGGGCTTTAGGAGCTTTTTCGGGTGGACCAGCAACAATGGCTTTAGCTGCCTTTGGTGGTCTTGGGGGTGGCGGTCCTGATCCTGCTATTATGGCTGATTTAGCTGAGATTAAGCAAAGTCTTGCTGAGATCAAAGAGATGCAAAAAGAAATTTCAGAAAATCAAAAAAAGACAATGATGATGATTAAGGACTTAGCTTTAATGGTTGAAGAGTATCATCGAGTGCAAATGAAAGCCTTAACGGATATAAAAGAAGAAGTTTTAAATGTTAAAGATGGTGTCTCAGAAATTGATATTTCATCATTTAAATCTTGTCAGGTCATGACATCATATCCGTTAGAAAAATCAGGTTATTTTGCAAATCATGATCTTAACTCTTCAGATTTACAAAACCTTAATTCCACAAACTTAGATGCGATTAAATCTGTTATTCGTGATACTTTAACTTCTCCTAAGGAATTAGTGGGGTTCATAAAAAGTGGATCTTCTGAAAACTTTAAAAATTGTCAAAAAGAAATGAGTCATGTTTTTTTAGCTGAAAATAGTTTAAAGTTTGACAGAGCTCTTTGGGGGGAGCGTGATCAAAATAAAAAAGACGATGGCCGTAAAGGTGGAGAGATTGTCAGAGAGTATTACACTCCTGCATTAAATTATTTAAAAGAAAAAACATCCGGAAAAAAAGCGAGATGGGAGAAGCTTCTTTTGCATTTGCCTGTAACAACGGCCTCTGCTTTGAAAGTTTATAAAGAGTCTTATTTAAATACTCTTTCTAGTCATGGAAATGTAAATGAAAATAACTTACAGGATCTAAATAATCTCACAGCAACTTATAAACTTGAGCAATATATATCATCTCTTTTAGTGTTATATCCGTATATAACTCTAGATTATGAGACTTGGGTACAACAGCCTTTAGAAAGTATTTTAAAAGAGGCTGTTTCAGAAGAGACGCATGAAAGATCAAGACAAATGCTTTCTAATGCGTTCAAAAGAGTACAGCATGCCATCGCTCAAGAGTCTATATTGTCAGGTGAGCCTCTTCTGCCGTATTTGTTCGTAGATTGGCAAAGCATTGTGAGTGAGACAAAAAATTGTTCACCTACAGAAGAAGCACGCTACTGTTTTGTACGTAAAAACAACGTGATTATGCAAAATCTCTTAGTGTATCTTTTAACAGTGCGTATAGGAGAGTTTGGTGAGGATGAAGATGCTCGAAATACCCGTAAGGCTAAATATGATTTTGATTTGATCAGTCTTAAGGATTTGGCAGGGCTTTTATCGGTGCCCGAGGATCGATTGATGCGAGACGAACAAAACGATGTGTATTTGTTTTTATCTGCTGATAAAACTTTGAAAGTTAAAATACCGGATGCTCAGCAAATTGAATTCGGAAATCTTCAATACACGGATTCAATGAGTAGGATGGTTAAATTAGAGCACAAAATAGCGGATGAATTGTTAAAAATATCACCAACATCCTATCCTCAGAAAATGAAAAATATTTTACCTCAAATTATGCTATTGAATTAAACCATCATGAGATACGTCATTTGTAAACTTTATGAGATATCTCTAAAAAATAAAAAGCAGTGCTGTGTCACTGCTTTTTATTTTAGTTTGTAAAATTAAACTTAAAAATGTAGGCATGATCCTGAATTTCAAGTTTCATGCAAAAATATCTCACAGACTTCTAGATGGTTGCATACACTTTATGAGTGTCATCTAAATCGTCTACAGCTTCTAAGAACTCTCGAACGTCTTTCAGCTGCTCTTCATTCAATTCTGTTGTGTTGTTGGCTGTATAACCCAAAAACGCTGATGTGATTTTCCAGCCTCTGCCTTGTAGGGCATTTTTTACGGCATCTAGCTCATCAGCAGCTGAGATAAACTCATAACTTCCATCATCGTTGCTTGAAACATCGTTGGCACCTGCTTCAATGGCCTCTTCATCGATATCAAAAGCTCCTGTTTTAGAAGCTTCAATAATACCCACGCGAGTGAACATCCACGCTACACTACCAGTTTCACCTAGATTTCCTTCATGTTTTTTGAACACAGCACGCATTTCTGGTGCTGTACGATGTTTATTATCAGTCTGACACTCAACAATAACACCAACACCGTGAGGGGCATACCCTTCATATGTTAACTCTTCAATCACTTTACCGTCATCCAAAAGACCAGCGCCTTTTTTAATCGCGCGCTCAATAGTGTCATTCGGGCAAGACACTTTTCTTGCAGCATCAATAGCCAATCTTAAACGTGAGTTGGCATCGGGGTCAGGGCCTCCAGCTTTACTTGCAACAGCGATCTCACGCGCTAGTTTAGTAAAGAGTTGTCCCTTTTTTTGTGCATTTTCTGTCTTGCCAGCGGCTTTCCAGCCTTTCCCCATATAAGCTCCTGTTAATAGATTAAAAGGATGTGACTTAAGATAAAAGTCCATCTTCTTTAAACAATTGAGGTTCTATTCTATTCAAAGGTTAAAGGGTTTGTCTAGGTTTGATGAGCATGGTAATCACATCTTTATGTGGGCTTTTGCTGAAAAAAATATCTATGAAAAAATAAAAATGACACGTGCGATGACTCAGTTAAGTGATAAAGGCTTAAGTTCTGATATTATTCATGAGCAAAAGCTTCTATCCCTCAATGATCTTCCACCAGCACGTGACGTAGATGTTCTTCCATTAAGGTTTCATCCAGCTAAAAAGGGATTCTCATCTGTCGAAGGGCAAGCTCGTATGCTTCATGATCTAGCTAACATTGAGCTTCAAGCTATGGAGTTAGGTCTACGAACTCTTTGTGATTTTCCTGATTCTCCGGAGGCTTTTAAAGAAGAGCTTTATAATATTATTTTGTCTGAGAGTGATCATCTAGAAATGTGCTTACTAGAAATTGAAAAGCTAGGCTTTAAATGGGGTGATTGGCCTGCTCATGTGGCATTGTGGAATGCGACGAGTTCTAAAGATAGCTTATTAGATCGGATCTTAATTGTTCACAGATACCTAGAAGGAAGCGGTTTGGATGCGGGAGATACTTTAATCCGCAGACTTAGGGGAGTAGACTCAAAGACTATTTTATTGGCTGTTGAGAGAATTAATCGTGAAGAGGTCGAGCATGTTCTTTTTGGTTCTGAGTGGTACGTGAAAATTTGCAGTCTCGAAGGGCTTGATCCAAACGAAGATTACTTCACGCGTATGCGCGCTTTAAAGTGGGTTTTACCTAAACGTATGGAGCCTATAAATGTAGAACTTCGTAAAAAAGCGGGGTTTACGGATAATGAAATTCAGTACCTACAAAATTTGCGAGATTCATTCCTGAAAAATCTAAAACAATAAAAGTATAAAAGTATAAAAGTATAAAAATATAAAAATATAAAAATACCAATAAATATGCTTTTAAAAGCAAGGTCCAGTCTAGTTTATTTTGATTATATATTGAACTTATTAGTTTTTTGCTAAATTAAACTTATATGTGGAATATGAAGTTAAAAGTTGTTGTGATTGGAATCTTGTTTTTTCATCAGAATTTTTCTAATACTTGGGCTTCTGATTTTCAGAAATACGAGTTTCAGATTAAACGAATATCTCATATAGGATCAATTAGATTTGACACAATTAAATTTGACCAAAAGTTTTATCTCAATAATATGGCTTTGAGTGATAAACTCTATTTAAAATTTCAGAAAAAAATTGAAGGTATCGTTGAGTTTCTTCAAGGGAATCTTGTATCTACGTCTTGCGAGGCTGGTGAGGTCATTATAAGTGATATGGTTTCGCGTAAAATAAAAAGAACATGCGCTGAAGGTGATGATTACGTAGATTTAGTGGTTACACTTGAGGAAATAAAAGATGAGATGTAGCTAATGAGAACTTGGTATTTTATTGCAGTTTTTGGATATTCTTCTTTTGTTTTGGCTAATATGGGATTAGCTGTAGATAAGCTTAATGCTTTGCAGGCAAGTATAGCAACGGCTACTCAAAAAAGACTTCAAATTTCATGTACGGATGTGATTCATCAAAATAAAACATGTTCATTTGAACAGATGTGTAACAAGTTTGAATCAGCTGCTAATAGTCTTTATTTGTATCAAGATAGTAATGGCTACAAGGTGCCAAATTTGGCTTTGTTGAGTCGTATAAATATATCCAAATCATGTGTTTTTGACGGGCTAGTGCAAGATACGATACGAAATCCATTTTTATTTCCAAAACAATTTTTAGATGAAAAATCCGCAGGCTCAGCTAAAAATCTTGCAGAAAATAAGAAAACCATACAAACAGCTTCGATTAGGACAGAAAAGATTTTTAAAGACTTAAAAACCAGAATTATTTTATTTTTAGTGAGTCAAAAAAACTCAAGTAATTCAGCTGAGATTAATAATATGATAATTCGTATTAATCGAGTAAAGCTCCAGCCTATTAATGTAAATGGAACTTATAAGGATCTTGTGGCTCAAGGTTGCGACCAGCCTAACGCTATTTTCAGAGGAGACAAACAAACTATCAGCGTTTGTCCTCAATTAATGGGTTACCCTGAAGGAGCATTGTACACTCTAATTGGTCATGAGTTGGGGCATTCTATTGATCCATGTAACACTACAACAAGAATTTTGGATGATGAAACTGTGAAGTTTCCATGGATGAATGCTGAATCTAAAGTTGAAAAATTTAAGATCTTACCGATTGATGTTAGAAAAAATCCATTTAAAAGTGTTATTTCTTGTTTGCAAAGTAGTAAGTCTATGGCTATTTCCATTCCGAGTCAGAAAGAGCTGATTTCAATTTATAATAAACGAATAATAGAAGGCGATAATGCTAAAAATGGTTTTTCGAGTGTAACAAAAGAAGGTTATAAGAAAAGTCTGAATGCTTCTCAGAATCACTACCCAGAAGCTATGAATTGTCGTCATGTGACTGGAAATGGACATTTGCAAGAATCATTTTCTGATTGGGTTGCAGCACAAGCCGTAGAGAGTGTTCTTAAAGATCTAAAACTTAGAAAACCCTCATATTCAAATGAATTTGCATTAAGCTCGCAAGGTGTATTGATAGGTTTAGGGTGTGAAAATATTAAAAAGAAAATTAATGAAATGTACTCAAAAAGTTTAAAAGGTACAAGTTGCGACATTCCAAATTCGTCAGTTAAATCCGATGGGCACGATCATGGATATGTTTACTCGAGTCATCCAGAAACTCGTGATCGAGTAAATAAAATATATCTTAATCAACCAGCGATATCTTCTGCCTTGGGCTGTAAAAGCGACGGACAGAACATTCAGAATACAAAAAAATGCCCTTAAGTTTAAATTCTTAATTAAATATCTTCCTTGTCGGTAATAAAACGCCACTGTCCTTCTGGTAAATCCCCGAGTTTTAATTTTCCAACTCGCACACGTTTTAAGCCCAAAACTTTTAAATTCACAAGTTCGCACATTCTTCTAATTTGGCGTTTCTTCCCCTCGGTTAAAATAAATTTTAATTGATCTTCGTTGATCCACTCTACCTTTGCAGGCTTTAATTTTTCACCGTCTAACTCTAAGCCATAGTTAAGAAGCTTAAGTTTATCATGAGGAAGAGACTTTTCTGACCCTAAGTATTTTACGCGAACTAAATATTCTTTTTCGATATGAGAGTTTTCACCTATAATTTTTTTTGCAATACGACCGTCTTGTGTAAAGAGAAGCAGTCCTTGAGAGTCTATGTCTAGTCTACCCGTGACAGCAATATTTTTTAGATCACCCATCTTTAAACTTTGTTTTGATGTAGGATGTTTTTTGTATTGATTATCTTGTGTTATTAAACGAATTGCGGGTTCATAACCTGGCTCCGGTTGGCTAGATACGTAACCAACGGGTTTGTTTAACATAATAGTTATAAGATTATTTTGTTGAGTCATGGCTTGCGCTGAAAGTGTAATTTTGCAGTCTGGAGAAACTTTTGTTCCTAGTTCAGTCACAACTTTTCCATCTACACTTACGTAACCCTTTGCAATGTACACATCAGCTTCTCTACGTGAGCAGATGCCTCTTTCAGACATAAGTTTTGATAGTCGTACTAATAATTCAGAAGTCATAATAAGTTTATCTTTTCCTAATTTATTTAATGTTTATTCCGCCATCTACGTTTAACGCGATTCCAGTTGTCCATTGAGATAGATCAGTTGCTAAAAAGTAAATGCTCTCTGCTACGTATTTTGGATCGCCGATTTTATTTAAAAGCTGCATATCTTTGATCCCAGCATGTATTTTTTCTTTAGCGTCTTGATCTGCTTCGTAAAAAGGATGTATAGGTGTCTCGATAATCCCTGGACATATCGCATTTGCACGAATGTTAAATGCACCACCTTCTTGAGCAAGAGTCGTTGTCCAATTAATCATGGCTGCTTTTGATGCCGAGTAAGCGCTTGTGCCAGCCGCAGGTTTTATCCCAAGAGTTGAGGCTACATTTACAATAGAGCCTGATTTGTTTTTTTGGAAAATTGGTAAAATAATATCTGTAATTTTAACAGATCCAAATAGGTTTGTTTGAAACATATTTTCCCAAATCTGGATATTACTATCTCCAGTTGAGTTTCTTTCATATATGCCAGCATTATTTATTAATATTGAAACTTGAGGGGAGTTTGCAATAACTTGAAGAAATTTTTCACGAACCTGAGGTTTGTCAAAGTGATTGATATCTTCAGATAAGACTTCTATTTTTAGATTGTCATTTTTTTTTGAAGAGATTGCTATACATTTCTCTTGTACTTTTTTGAGCTTATCGAGTGATCTAGCAATTAGAATTAAATTGTATCCTTCTGTTGCAAATTTGTAAGCTGTTGCTTCACCAATTCCTGAGTTCGCACCGGTAATGATTACTGTTTTCATATACACCGTTATTTAGATAATGTGATTTTTAAAAGTATATTTGTGTAAATTTCAGATTAAGATCGCAAATATGTTTTAAGTTAAGTGGAGTTAGAGGTAGATACGGAGATGGTTTCAATTCTCAGTATCTACCTTAATTTAAATTATGCTTTATCTAGTTCTATCTTAGCAATAGTTTGAAGTTGCATGTTTGAAGTGCCTTCGTAGATTTGCCCAATTTTAGCATCACGCCAGAATTTCTCTACAGGATACTCTTTTGTAAAGCCATTTCCGCCAAACAAATCAATCGCCATGGAAGAAACCTTCTCGGCCACCTTAGAAGAGTAGTACTTCGCCATCGCAGCAGCCTCGATAAAATCTTCTCCAGCATCTTTTAAGCGTGCAGCATTAAAAACCATAAGTCTTGCAGCTTCAAGCTCAATACGCATTTGAGCTAATTGAAATTGAACACCTTGAAATTGACCAATAGCTTTGCCAAATTGCTCGCGTGATTTAATATAATTTAAAGTAGCTTCGTAGGCACCTTGTGTGATTCCCACCATTTGAGCGCCGATACCGATACGTCCTTCATTTAAAGTTTCAATTGCGATTTTATAACCTTTACCGATTTCACCTAAGATATTCTCTTCAGGCACTTCACAGTTTTCAAAAATAAGCTCGCATGTAGAGCTTGCTCTAATGCCAAGTTTGTCTTCTTTTTTGCCTACAGTGAAACCTTTGAAATCTTTTTCAACGATGAAAGCTGTAATACCTTTGTAACCTTTAGATGTATCAATATTTGCGAAAACTATAAAGAAACTCGCCTCTTTGCCGTTAGTGATCCAAAGTTTGTTTCCGTTTAAAATCCATTTTCCATCTTTTTTTTCCGCACGGCATTTTAAAGCAAAAGCATCAGATCCGGAAGATGACTCAGATAAGCAATAAGCTCCAACCCATTCACGTGCTAAACGTGGAAGATACTTTTCTTTTAAGCCAGCAGATCCCCATTTAATGATAGCATTTGTAACGAGAGTGTTTTGCACATCGCAAAGAACAGAAACAGATCCATCAATTCTTGCAAGCTCTTCGATTGCAATACATGCCATTGTTATTGATGAGCCCGCACCGCCATATTGCTCCGGTGATTCAATGCCCATTAATCCCATTTCGAAAAGTTTTGACACGATTTCAGGTTTCATTTGAGCTGTTTCATCCATGTGATTTACATGAGGTTTAATTTCTGACTCTGCAAATGATCTCACGGCTTCTCTAAAAGCTATTTCATCTTCTGACCACATCGTTAATGCGGGACGTGCACCTGATACTGACAACTCCACTGACATAATTGAATCTCCTTAATTAAATTGATGAGTTAAGTTAAATGTTTAAGGCTTTAGAATCAAGTAACACTTTGTGTTATAAAGCGCATAAATAAGTGTTTAAAGAAGCGGCATTTAAATAGTTTTACTCGACAAGAGTCTGGTTTTTATTAACCATTAAATATATGGATTCAAATTTAATACAAAGATTAGTTATATTTTTCGGACCATTTTTATTTGCGCTGTGTTTTCATGAGTTTGCACATGGCTTAGTGGCAAAATGGCGCGGCGATAATACGGCCGAGCGCTTAGGGCGTTTAACGATGAATCCACTCGCTCATGCCGATATGATGGGAACTTTTGTATTTCCCTTATTGTCCATATTCTCGGGTTTTCCAGTGTCGTTTGGATGGGCAAAACCAGTTCCTGTAGATGCTCGTAATTTGAAAAATGTACGGACAGATATGTTTTGGATTGCACTTGCCGGCCCATTATCAAATATTTTCTTAGCTTTGGTTTCTACAGGGTTACTTTTTATTTTTGCACGCATGAGCTTTTTTGCAAATTACAGTGAAGGTATTTTTACTTTATTCGTTGTTTTTATACAGTTAAATATAATGCTAGCCCTATTTAATATTATCCCATTACATCCATTAGATGGAGGCAAGGTTTTAGCCCGTTTTTTACCAGCTTCAATAAATTATAAGCTTGAAAGAAACGAGCATATCTCGGGTATTTTGATTATGGTTCTTGTTTTTTTCGGGATGAAGTTTTTATTGGCACCAGTGGCGGCTGTGACAAGATATTTAATTTCTTTGGCGATCTAATGCGAAAATATAATGCAAAACCAAAAGAAAAAAATATTTTTTTAAAACTTATGTTGAAAAGCCAGCAAACGCTTGTTTCAATTATTTTTTCAAAAGGATTGATTTAAAAATGAGTATAAGAGTTCAGTTGCAGCAATTTGAAGGACCATTGGATTTGCTTCTTTATTTAATTCGTAAAGAAGAGATGGATATTTTTAATATCAATGTTACTGAAATCACTAAGCAGTACTTAGACTATATTAAGCTTATGAAAGAGTTTGATATTGAAGTGGCTGGTGAGTTCATCGCTATGGCTTCGACGCTTATTCAGATCAAATCAAGAATGCTTCTTCCTCAATATGATGAAAACGGCGAAGTTGTAGAAAGCGAAGATCCAAGAAAAGAGCTTGTTCAAAAACTTTTAGAGTATGAAAAATTTAAAGAAGCCGCGAAAGCTCTTTACGAGAGACCTCTTTTGAATCGTGATCAATGGGCGCGAGGTTTTCGTGAGAAGATTGAAGTGGCTGATGATGAGATCGAGCTTGAAGACAATGCTTTGTTTTCTTTGATAGGGTCTTATCGAAAAATGATGAAAGCGGCTTACAAACGTGTTCATAAAGTTTCCATAAAACTTCAATCGATTGCTAGCCGTATTTTAGAAATGAAAGAAAAACTCATTCCTGGTCAGCAAGTGACGATGAAAGAACTTTTTAATCACTCATTAACTGATATTAAAGAAAAATCGCGCAATGCTTTAATTACGTTTTTATCACTTCTTGAGTTAGGCAAAATGGGTTTTGTATCGGTTTATCAAACAGAAAATTATGGCGATATTTATGTTAACACAAAAAAACCGATCGAAGGGGATGTCGTTTCTCGAGTTGAAGAGTATGGCAATATTAATGCTGAACAAGCCGCACAGGATTTAATTGCTAAAACTAATATTTTAACTGAAGAGGAGTTGAAGGCGATAGAAAATGAACCTTCTGACTTCGTTTTAAATGACGGTGGAGTGAATGCACAAACAGAGCAGTTATCTTTTGATCAAATTGCTCCAGATATGCAAAATATCACTGATTCAAGTTTGACATCTTTTATTGAAGATATGGCTTCTGATGATGAAATTTTAGCGGCTGAAATGGAAATACAAGCTTCAGAGTTAAATTTGGATATGAACATTGTAGGTTCGCTTGAGGATCAGCCGCAAAATGAAATTGTTGTCGCAGAGATGGAGCAAGATCGTCAAAATGAGCAAGAGAGTATAATAACACTTGAAAATGTAGATACCCAGACATTGGTGTCTGATTTAGGCTATGAATCAACTCTTTCTGATAAAACTGAGCCTTTATTAGATGGAGTTTTAGTGGAGTATTCTTTGGCACAAGAAGTCTTTATAGAAGATGCTTCTTCAGAGATGGCATATCAGAGTTCTTCTGAGGTAGTTGAGGAACAGCAATCCGTGAGCCTAAGCGAAAATGAAGTGATAAATGAAGAAACTTTAACTTTTGCAATGGCACAGACGGATATCTCAACAGATTCCTCTGAAGATCTTCCTCAGGATTTTTCCAAAGACGAAGAACTTATTTAAATTTTTTAATGACTAATTTTAAGCAGGTGAATTATGGCTAAAAAAGCTAAAAACTCTAAAAAGAAAAAAAACGAAGACGTTTTAATCGATCAGGCCTCTACGGAAAGGAATGCATCGGAGGTTGTTGAAGAGAATATGATGGCTGAGGCTCAAGATGATTTTGAATCCGGTGATATAGAAATTACTGCGGGGCTGTTTGTATCTGAAGATGAGGCGCACGAGGGTTTTTTACCTGATATGAATGAGGCTGAAGAGTTAGAAACTCAAAATGATGAATCTGATGATGAAGAAGAGCTAATAGCTGTTCAATCTGATGTTGATTTAGAAGGTTCAGAGTTAGCAGGTTTTGAGTCTGCAGAAATCGATGAAGTAGAATTTGTTGAAGAGGAAATGGCTGAAAGCATAATTGAGAGTATTTTGTTTGCGTCAGATCGTCCTGTAAGTCTTGCGTCTATTCGTGAAATTTTTAAAGGCACTAACGTACGTAAAGATAAAATCAGACGTATTTTAGATCAATTGGCTGTCGAGTACGCGAGTGGACGCCGTGGGGTTACTCTCGAAGAAGTTACTGGAGGTTATCAATTACGCACAAAAATTGATAATATGAATTTTTTAAAACGTATTGTAAAAACAAAACCTTTTAAATTATCAGGACCCGCTTTGGAAACTTTAGCGATCGTGGCTTACAAACAACCTGTGGTTAAATCAGAGATTGATCAAATTCGTGGTGTTGAATCAGGGCATTTGTTGCGTGCATTGATGGAAAAAGGTTTATGTAACTTTGAAGGTAAAGCTGAGAACCTTCCAGGTCGTCCTATGCAGTATGGAACAACTCGTAGATTTTTAGAAATTTTTGGTTTAAGAAACCTTAAAGAGCTTCCAACGTTATCTCAGATTGATGAATTATTGCCTGAAGGTATTGGTGATGAAGAGGAAGAAAAACCAACTTTAGCTATGGTAACAGATTCTATGTCCGAAGAGGTTAAAGATGTCAGTTACTCTCAAGGCGAGGAAGAACTAGGTAAAATTGAAGAAGAGCTTGAGACGATTTCAACTTCTTCTGACTTCTTTGAGCAAGAAAAAATTCGTCAAAAACAAAAACGTGATGCAGAAAAAGCTCAAGATATCCGTGATGCTTTAACTATGGGTGAGAATGTTCCTAAGCGAGATGTTAACTGGCTTAAACGTTATGAAGAAGGTCTTGCTTTAGCAGAGCAAGGTGTGAATGTTCCTCAAAATTTTGTTGAAGATTCTGAGGTATCACAAGATTTACAAGCTTCTGTCGCACAAATTGATCAAGTTGAGAATGCAGAAAATGTGGATGAGCTTGAGTCAGAAAACGAATCTGAAGAAAGCCTTATGGTAGCTAAATTTGAAGCTTCAGATGAGATTGAAGATGATGAAGATTCTTCTGATGAGTTGCCATTTTATGAAGAGGCCGATGATGAAGGTACTCCATCAGAGGGAGCTCTTACATAAAACTTAATAAAGCTATACTGAGTTTTATATTTATTTATTTCGTTTCAATGATGATTGTCATGGGAAATGGATCGTCTTTTCTAGGGCGATATATGGGAGGTATTTATTTACCTGTTGCAAATACGATAGGTATTAATACGTCATGGAATTTTTTTAGTCCTGATCCAGCGCACGTGATGTACTTTAAATATGTTGTTCACTTTAATGATGAGTACGGAAATCCAGTTAAAGAACCCTTAGAACTCTACTACCCTGAAGATAAGGATCAGTCAGAGTTTGCGTTGCATCTGAGACGTCACAGTTACATGATGCGTTTCATGGCTCTTGATTTTGCGCGTATAAGAGATTTTTTTATACCCTGGGTTTGCCGAAAGTACCCAGAAGCCACAAGTGTTGATTACACTTTAATTCTTCACAATATTCCACCTTTAGACAAAGTCTTAACTTTAAAAGAAACAGAGTATTCCGATCTGGTGACTTCACAAGAGTTAAACCAGCAAATTTTTTTGTGTGGTCATTATGAAAAAAATTAACGAATGCTTTTTATATTTGAACTCTTTTTTATTTAAAGAAGGGCATTTTGAGCAATTAGGGATTTTTAGATTTTTGTTATGTTCGATATTGTTTTACATTGCTTGTTTCAGGCAATTTAATATTGAACAGTACACAAGCTCAGGATTTATCTCGAGAGAAAATGCATTAACTGTTTTTCCTGAGTTTTATAAACCTTTCGTACAGTTATTTTTTTGGCCGGATGCTTGGGCTTCGCAAATACATTTATTGTATATAGGCCTTTTGTTTTTTGCAGCTTTAGGTTTTCTAAATCGTCCTTTGATGTTTTTAACATGGATTATAGCACAAGGCTTTATTCAAAGAAATTTCTCCATGCTTTTTGGTGCGGATGTGATTGGTAATCTTTTGTTATTTTATTTGAGTTTTACAAGATGTAATGAGTTTTTCAGCTTAAAACATAAGATTTTAAAGCATTTTTTTGCTTTTGATGATAAGCCCTACAGAAGTGAAAATTTTTTCGATCAATTAAGCTCAGTGGCTTTTAGGCTTTTGCAATTTCAAATCATTACAATTTACACTTATACAGGGCTAGAGAAACTCAAAGGTACTACGTGGTGGGATGGTACTGCACTTTGGACTGTTTTAGTTAATCCGCAGTTTTCTGCGTTTGATTTAGTTTTCTTAAAAGGTTTCCCTCTATTTTTTGCTATAGGAACATTCGTAACAATTATTTTTGAAGTTTACTTTGGTGTAATGGTTACCTTTAGAAAAACAAGATACGTGTGGTTGTCATTAGGTGTTTTATTTCACCTCATGATTGGCATCTTGTTAGGGCTTATGCCTTTCTCTTTGATCATGATGTCTACTTACATTTTATTTGTTGAATCCAATGAAATTTGTTCAATTAAAAGAAAAATATCGATCTATAGGGATAAATAAATATACCCTAGGTCCTGTTTTGTAATTATTGTTTCATTTTGATACAAAACAGAGTGCTCTAGTAGAGATAGATGTAAATTTTTTCATTAAAATTCCGATAAGAATTATATGAGCTTAAAGCTATTAAGCATATTAATTTCTTTATTATTATTCTGGGGATGTGCACCAAGTAAAATGGGATCGTCACTTTTAATGAGTGCCGATCCTTGTAATTTGGTTTCAGCGACGGCCTGTGGAAATAATCCGAGTACAATTATAACAGGTACTTTGAACATAGCGCCAGATAATGGCGAAATTGCTGTGCCTGTGGAGACAACAGATTTAGTTGAAATAGCAGGAACATGTAATGATTTAGGAAGACGAGATAATCGTATCATCGTACAAGTTTTTGAAGGCGATGATGAAGCTGCTGCCCCAATCATTGATAACTCCTCAAGCTCTCAGTGCGAAAGTCATATTACGACATCATCATTACAGCCTTCAGCAGGAGTTGGTAAAACGTGTTTATTAATTTCAGATGGCGTAGGTAGGGTGGGAGATGGTGAGGAAGGTTCAGCGCCACGTTATCCGCAGTGTTTTAATGGCAAATTTGGATTTCAAATTCGTTTAGGAAGAATTATTAGAAAAGATCTTTACAGTACGAGTAAAGATGAGACTGTAAATCCTTTGGCTAATTACACAGTGAGAATGAAAATGATGGCCATGAAGGCCTCCATTGCCGAGTATTCACTGCCAGTTTCAATGAAGTTGAAAAGATATATTGGTCAACCAATATTTTCGGTAGCGGCAGCTCCATCGCAATTCAGATGTGAAGTAAGTTTGACTAAGTCAGCTATTTTTAAAGATGTACGCTATACTCTTGAAGCTGTTGCTCAAGGGTCTACGATGGCACAGGTGAGAGATGGTTCTGGAGTTTTAACATGGGATAATACAATTTCTGGTACGGTCTATGTTTCAATGACGGCTGTCATTCCTCCAGTCAGTAATGGGACAGGGGTTGATTTGTATTATCATGATAAGTTCCCAAGTTTAAGCAATCTAGGTTTTATGCCTGGAGTGAATTATAAATACCGAATGCGGGCTGAAGATTGGAGTTATACGACTGATTATGCTCATCTTACTCCAGATCATCATGGGATAAGAGTGGAAAATAGTGGTTATAAGGAGTTAACTTGCAGTGTGCCAGCCGCCCGGATTGTTACGAAAACACAATCATATCAGGATTCGTCAGGGAATTACAGCTTTGAAAATGGAGCGGGTAGTGGTGGGGCGGGCTACGGATGCAATCCGCCTGTTATTGGCGGTGTAGCAAGACCACCAACAGGATGTAGATTTGTATTATCTAATGTAAACAGCCCATCCAGAACTTTTGCATGTTCCGGTGGTGGAACTCGTGTGGAGACTCGATATGATAATATGACATCAGTTAATTTTCCTCTAGGTGGATGGATTGAGTGGAGATATTCTACATCGAGTCCTACTTGGATGAGTGGAGGATCTTTGCCTGCAGATGCATATGTGATTACGAGTTGTAGTGGAAGTCCTGCATCAAATGGAAAAACAATTTGTGAGTTTTATCCTGGAGTTGCAACTAGTGATGCAGCCAATGGAAATGTTCTTCCTGCCGCTGATCCTGCTAACCCGAAAACTTATTATATTGCTGCAAGGCAATTTATAGATACGAATGGAAATGATAGGGTTGACCCGGGAGAATTTGCTGGTGAATGGTCACCTGTAGGGTATGATACTTCAGGTGCCTTCATGAATAGTTGTTCTATTCCAGCTCAATAATCTTTAATGAAGTAAAATAAAAAAGCATCAGCTTATTAGGCAGATGCTTTTTTATAGAGTGAGATTTTATCATTAAATGATTTCGTAAAATTAAAATAATTAAAACGACTCATCAAAAGAAACTTGTCCGCTTACACCCATTTGGTAGGCAGATACTCTTCTTTCGAAGAAGTTTGCAAGTTCTTGCATGTCTTGGAGCTCCATGAATGTAAAAGGGTTTTTAGCATTGTAACGTTTAGGAATATTTAAAGCTTCCAAACGTTGATCTGCAATATACTCTAAATATTGGCGCATATCACCAGCAGATAAGCCAGCTACTCCGTGAGTTAAAAGATCTTCAGCAAAAGTCATTTCGCAATCAATCGCATCTTCAAGCATCTGAACAACCATTTCATTCATTTGCTCATTGAATAATGCAGGTTCTTCTTTACGAGCTTGATTAATAACTTCCATCGCAAAAGCCATGTGCATACTCTCATCACGGAATACCCAGTTAGTGCCAGAGGCTAAGCCTGCTAATAAACCTTTGCTTCTTAAAAAGTAAACGTAAGCAAATGCTGCAAAGAAGAATAAACCTTCAATGCATGAAGCGAAGCAGATCAAGTTCATGATGAATTTTCTACGGTCTTCGATAGTTTCAAGTTTTTCTAGTTCATTGATAGAATCAATCCATTTAAAGCAGAAATCAGCTTTCTTTTTGATAGACTCAATATTCTCTACAGCAGAAAAAGCTTTAGCTCTTTCGTCTGGGTGAGGAATGTAGTTATCTAAAAGAGTTAAGTAAAACTGAACATGTAAAGCTTCTTCGTAAAGTTGACGACTTAAATAAAGACGAGCTTCAGGTGCATTGATGTGCTTGTAAAGATTTAAAACTAAGTTGTTTCCGACGATAGAGTCACCTGTTGCAAAAAAAGCGACAAGTCTGTGGATTAAATGCTTTTCTGCGGGAGTCATTTTAGAGTGTAAATCGACTAATTCCGTAGAAAAATCAACTTCCTCAACTGTCCAAGTATTCTTGATGCCGTTTTTGAACATTTCAAAAAACACAGGATATTTCATCGGACGTAAGTTTAAATCAAAGCCTGGATCTAAAATCATAAAAATTTCCTTTATTAAATTCTCTACCCTTTAAGGGCGGAAGTTCATCCGGTTTGGTAAATTAAAAACCGGATTTTCATTTTAAAAAACTCGCTTAAAAATCTTTTATTGACAAGCTTCGCAAGCCTCTGGATTTTCCAAACTGCAAGCTATAATTTCAGAGTCAGAGTATGTTTTTTTAGACTCTGAAATGATTTTATTGTCTTCAACAACAGTCACATTAGTTTTAGTCGTCGTCACAGAAGTTGCCATCATGCCACCAGCCGTGTTCGCTATTTCACTTGATTGTATTTTTTTAGTGATTGTGGTTTTGGCAATCGATGTCGCTGGTCTTGAACGAAGGTAATAAGTCGTTTTAATACCACGTTTCCAAGCGTACATGTACATTGATGAAAGCTTACCGATTGTCGGGGACTCCATAAATAAGTTTAAGGATTGGGATTGGTCGATATAAGCTCCACGATCAGCCGCCATATCAACCAAAGCCTTCATCGGTACTTCCCATACAGTTCTGTAAAGAAGTTTCAAATCATCAGGGATGACATCCACATTTTGGATAGAGCCTTCGCTGATTTTGATATCATTTCTTATATCTTCATTCCATAAACCACGTTGTTTTAAATCATTCACTAAGTATTTGTTTACTTGCATGAACTCTCCTGAAAGAGTTTCGCGTTTGAATAAATTACTGATTTGTGGTTCAGTCGCTTCATAAGCTCCTACGATGGATGCGATAGTCGCAGTCGGGGCAATAGCGATAATCAATGAATTTCTTAAGCCTGTTTTTTTGATTCTTTCTCTTAAAGAGTTCCAACGATTTTCATCAGTTGGTTTTACATTCCATAAGTCAAACTGCATGATCCCTTGAGCAGCTTTCGTATCCGCAAAGCTGTCATGAGCACCAAATCTTTCTGCTAGTTCAGCAGATGTTGTTAACGCGTGAAAATAAATCTCTTCTTGAATGCGAGCTGACAGTTTTTGAGCTTCAGCAGAGTCAAAAGGTAATTTTAATTGGAAAAATGCATCTTGAAGGCCCATTAACCCAAGGCCAACTGGTCTCCAACGATTATTAGAAGATTTAGCTGTATCAAGCGGGTAGAAGTTGATATCTACAACGCGATCTAAGTATTTAACGGCTGTTTTTACAGTCTTAGCTAATTTTTCGAAATCAAATTGGCCATTTGTAATGTGACGACCTAAGTTTACAGAACCTAAGTTGCAAACAGCTGTTTCATTTTTAGAAGTGACTTCTAAAATCTCAGTGCATAAGTTTGATAAGTGAATCACGTTCTCTGGTTTACCAGTTTGATTCGATTTTAAGTTGGACGCATCTTTAAATGTCATCCAACCATTTCCAGTCTGAGCAAGAGTTTTCATCATGCGTGAGTATAAGTCGCGAGCTTTAAGTTGCTTCACATAAAGTTTTTTCGACTCTGCGTCTGCGTAAGCTTTTTCAAACTCTTCACCATAAGTGTCTACAAAATGAGGAACAATGTTTGGATCAAATAAAGACCACATAGCATCAGCTTCGACGCGCTTCATGAATAAATCAGGAACCCAGTTCGCCATATTTAAGTTATGCGTACGTTTTTGCTCATCACCTGTGTTATCGCGAAGCTCAAGAAATTCTTCGATATCAGCATGCCATGTCTCTAAATAAACACACGCAGCTCCTTTACGTTTACCGCCTTGATTAACTGCGGCTACAGAGGAATCCATTGTTTTTAACCAAGGAATAATGCCATTTGAGTGTCCGTTAGTTCCTTTAATTAAAGAACCACGAGATCTTACGCGTGAATAAGCCACACCAATTCCGCCAGCAAATTTAGAAAGCATAGCGATATCCGCATATTTTTCATAAATAGCTTTTAAGTCATCTTGTGGAGAGTCTAATAAATAACAAGAACTCATTTGAGGGCGAAGAGTTCCAGAGTTAAATAATGTTGGTGTTGACGGCATATAATCGTGTGAAGAGATAAGTTTATAAAACTCAATAGCTTCTGTTGGAGATGTTGAAAGGCCACACGCAACACGCATAAAGAAATACTGTGGAGTTTCAAAAACCTGACGTGAAGTAGGGTTTTTTAACAAATAACGATCGTAAACAGTTCTTAATCCAAAATACTCGAAGCGATCTGTTTTATAGTGTTCGATAGCTGCACAAAGCTCAGCTTTGTGAGCCATTACAAATTTATACGTATCTTCAGATAATAAACCGTTGTTAAATCCAAACTGCACAGAGTCTGCAAAAGAGCCGATTTTTTGAGATTTAACTTCTTCATCTATATAAGTAGATAATAAACGTGCGGCTAAACGAGAGTACTCAGGGTCTTCACCAATAAGTAAGGAGGCTGTCTGAATACAAAGATTATCAAGCTCTTTAGTTGTTGCGCCGTCATATAAGCCACTGATAGCTTTTGTGGCAACTCTTAAAGGGTCTATTTGGGTTAAGCCTTGTCCACAACGATTAACGCGTTCTACGATTTTTGTGACATCTACGGGCTCAAGCGTGCCATCACGTTTTTTAACACGCATAACATGCGAGTTGGTTTGATAAGATGAACCTTGTAAAGGTGCAGAAGCATTATTTGCGCCAGTTGTGTTTACGCCAGCAGATACTACATCGTTCGTGTTTGTCATCGTGACATCCCCTTAAGTTACCTCTTTAATCTCGGATTAAAGAGAAAAAAATAGCCCCTTAATTTTCCCCTCGAAAATTAAAGTTTTAAGGTTTTACCCTTAGTCTAGTTTGTAATTGATCAAGATAAAATTTATTGACCATGCGTAGTCAACTTTGCAGTCCGCATACTATATCTAGTGGTGCAAATACCAGCCTCATCCTATAAGGCGTGTTTGTTCTTAATGTTAGGTTGATTGAGATTTTAAAAAGAATCAAACCTTTTTCTAAAAAAAATGATAAGTTTTTTGCGCGTTATGCGTAAACATAACGCATACGCTGTGCAATAATAAACCTTAAACTAGACCAAAGAATTGAACTTTTCTCTCTCGAGAAATTGTGTCAATCGTATTTTTGAAGAATTTTTTCAAGCATAAAAATGAAATAAATTTAAGAATCTTAAATAGAATGAATTTTGCAAATCATAAATGCAGCCATTGCTTTAAATACGTTCAACCCTTAATTGCATCTCATGAAAGATGGATTTGTCGTCATCATTTTTAATATCTAAAGAGCAGCCTTGATATGTTTTTGAAGCTCTTAATTGATCTATAATGTATTGATGTGTACCCATCTTGTCAGAGGTCCATTTAGGTGCGACTAACTCCTCCCAGCGAGAGGCAAAGGCTGCTAGTCTCTGGACAGCGATTCGCGGGTGAAGGTAAGACATAAATGTTTTAACTTTTTCCATGTACTCTTCTCTCTCTATGGGACGGTAGCCTTCTTCGTTAAAAAGTCTTTCAAGCTCGGTGTTTTTTAAGACATGGAGATTATGCAATTTAATATTCGTAATGGGTAAATCATTACAGATCAAAGCGGATTGTTTAATTTGCTCTAGAGTTTCTCCAGGTGATCCAAAAATTAAATGAATTCCCAAATCAACGGCTGTTGTATTTGCTATTTTGTCTATCGCTTTTAAAGAGTCTTCTGCAGAATGCCCTCTACGCATAAACTCTAAATGAGGATTAAAAAAACTTTGAACTCCTAATTCGACAGCCACAAAAGACTTCTGATAGTACTCTTGCCATAATTGAAGCACAGCCGGAGAGAGGCAGTCAGGACGAGTTCCTAAAACAAAACCTTTTACAAAGTCATACGATAAAGCTGTATCAAAGTTTTCTCTAAGAGCTGAGATTTTTGTAAATGTATTGGTGTAAGCC